>CALANQ010000225.1 GCA_937926025.1 uncultured Acidimicrobiales bacterium | reverse complement strand
GTCACGTGGCGACCGAGCCGCTCGACGACCAACTGGACCTGGGATGCCTGCAGTTCGATGAGCATCTCGGTCAGGTTCCAGTGCGCCTCGCCCAGGGCGCTCGGTACCGGCTTGAGGTCCTCGAGGCCGACGGCGACGGCGATCGCCACTGCATGGCCTGGCTCGGCCGAGAACGATCCGGTGAACTTGTTCCGATTGTCGGTGCTGAGGTCGGTGAGCGCGTGGGCCGCCTCGATGAAGACCCGGTGCACGAGGTCGGCGGTGGGCTCGGGTGGCACGCGAACCAGCGGAACGCGCTCCACGAGCCCGAGGAACCGCCGCACGATGGGATCGAGCAACTGGTCCAACCGGTCGACGTTCACCGTCCGCTTCATCGCATGGAGGTCGGGGCTCCAGAGGTCCAGATCGGTCAATGCCCGCCGGATCGCCTTGGTGACGATCATGCGCTCCAGGCTGGCCGCCTCGAGCGCGTCGTCCGCCTCCTTGTCCACGACTGCATCATCGGGCTGCCCCGCGGACACGGCGCGACTGGCTTCGCCTTGGGAACCTGGGGCGCCCGGTTGCCAGGGGTCATCTGAGCCGTGGACCTTGCGCAGCTCTCTCCGGTGGTCGGCGATCGCCCACCGGAGTTGGCCCCAGACGAACGGCTCGACCGTAGATTCGAAGGGGGTCGCGCGGACGAAGTGCGGTGGGCCGAAGATGCCCTCGCCTCCGTCGAACCCCGTGATGTAGTTCTCGGCGCGCTCGAGCGTTGCGCTGACCATCCCACCCGCATCAGAGCGACCGACCCCGCGCTTGCGTGCGCTGTTCTCCAGCCGGGTGTAGTTCTCGGCGACGTAGGTCGTCACGGCCTTGCGGTAGGCGGCCGCCAGGATGGCGCGGACCGTCTCCTCGTTGCCGCGCTCGATGGCCGCTCTTACCTCGTCGAGGACGGGCGCAAGCTGCGCATCGTGGGCGAACGCGACGGTCGCCTCCTCGAGCATCTGGTCGTAGGGCGGCTCCGAGTCCCTGCTGTCGGTGTTGTGCTCGCTGTCGGTCATGGCCTCTCCGCCCGTCGGTGTCGCCATGTGCTGCTCCGCCCCGGCCCCGTCGTCCGGGACAGGGTAGGTGCTGTGTGCCGGGTCGTCATGGGAGGGCCATCGCCTCGTCGGGGACCTCGGCATCGGGGTCGTCGGCCGTCACCGCGGCCTTCCGGTTCCGTGCGAGGTACTCGTCCAGGAACGATCCCCGGCTCGCTGAGGTCGTGCGATCTGACGCGGAGCCTTCGGGTCCACCCTCCGACAGCGGCGGCGGGAGCTCTCGCAGCGGCGTGCGCCGTCGGGCGACCGGGCACGGCTCGAGCGGCTCGATCACGACCGAGGTCGCCGGGTGGCCGTGGACCACCACCGTCGCGTGGAGATCAGGCTGTCCGAGGAGGTCGGCCGCAGCCACCCCGAGCAGGTGCCCGAGCCGGCCGGCCGTGTCCGGCGTGGCCCGGAAGGCCAGCTGGGTGCCGGCGGCCGTGGCGAGGTCGGCCAGTTCGGCGGGGAGCTGGCCCAGGCCCTGGATCGCGATGTCGAGCGCGATGGCGAACTTGCGCCCCTCCGCGAAGGCCCGGGCCATCCCGCTCGCCGGGAAGCGGTGGGCCTCGTCGAGGTAGCAGGTGACGATCGGGCGGTCGGGGTCGATCTGTTCGAACGCGCCGTCGAGGATGGCTGCGAGGGCGAGGTGCCCGACGAGGTTGCCCTCCGTGACGGACAGGCTGGCGAGGTTCACGATCACGGGGATGCCGGCGGCGACCGCGGCGGCGAGGTCGACGCCCTGGCCGGCGCGAGCGATGATCCGTCGGGCGCTCCCGCTGACCACCGGATGGAGCTTCGAGCTCACCCAGCCCCGGACGTCGGCTCCTTCACCTGTGCTGCGGCTCAGGTTGGCGAGGGTCGAGCGGGCGAACGCCGACAGCTCGGGATGGTCGAGGCGGGGCCGGAGCTGGTCGGCGTCGTTCAGCCAGACGACGCCGTCCACCAGCTCGGCCTCGTGGAGCGCAACGAGCTCGAGCATCGCTTCGAACGTGGAGAACCAGCGCGGGCCGGTCCAGTCCGCCGCCTTCATGCTGGAGGCGACTGCGTCCGAGAAGCGCCGGGTCGCACGGTCCAGGACGTCCCGCGACGTCCCCTCCCAGACGGGCAGCACCTGGATCTGGTCGGTGGCCCCATCGGCGGCATCGATCACCACCACCTGGATGCCCTCCGCATCGGCACGGCCGATCAGCTCGTCTGCGGCGCCACCGTGCGGATCGATGAACAGGAACGGCTCGCCGTCGCGCAGGTCGCCCAGGGCCTGGCGAACCATGGCGGTCGACTTCCCGGCACCCCAGGTCCCCGTGATCAGACGGTGGCGGGTCCGGAGGTCTCGTGGGAGAGCGATGGCCACCTGATCGATACTGGTGCCGAGCGGGGTCGACCGCACCTCGGGGCGAGGACGGTAGATCGGGGGCGTCCGCCGGGGAACGGGGACCTGCGTCGGGATCGACGGCAGCGGACCGGCCATCGGCATCGGCCAGCCGACAGGAGACTCGGTCAGCGTGACCAGGTCGACCAGCTGCCGGGAGCGGGCGCCGCCGCGCAGCGGGATGCCCAGGTGCTGTGCTTCCGGCCATCCTTCGGGCTCGGTCAGGATCTGGTAACCGCCGAGGAGCAGCCGGTTGGTGGCGACCACGACGTGTCCCTGGCGGCGCAGGACGTCGCTCTCCGAGGTGAACGAGGCTGCGATCGAACGGACCGCCGTGTGAGCCAGCGGCGTGTCGGACCAGATGGCGATCTCGGCGGCCAAGACGGGGCTGGCCAGGCTGGCGCGAAGGTCGAGCAGCGTGGCCTCCGCACGATCGGCGTCGAATGCCATCTCAGGACGGTCGGCGGTGCGCGCTCGCATCGCCTGGACCCGCGCGAGGTCTCGTTCGATCTCCATGCGGTCCGCCGGCGAGAGCTCGGTCGACAGAACCGTCGCCCGCACCCGGACGTGGCGGTCGAGGTCGGCGAGCTGGGACGCCACCGCGGTCCACGGCTCGATGGTCGGCGAAAAGCGCGAGACGACCTCGATGATGTCGACCTCGTCACCGATCGTCGCGGTCCGTTGCCGGACGTGCACCATGTGCCCGTGTCGATCCGGCTCGGACCGAAGCGGATCGCAGGAGCCGATGACCGTCGCCGGGTCGACCTCGACCGCAGCGAGGACGTGGTGACGCCGGAGCACCTCTCGGACGCGGGCCGAGATCCCCTCCACTTCATCGTCGGTGGAACCGGCGGGTCCCAGCATGCCGACGGCGAGGTGGACCGCCAGCTCGCCCTCCTGGTCCAGGTCGCTGTTCGGGGCCCACTCGAGCTGCGAGAAGAGCACGGACCGCCCGGGCTGCCAGGCCGCCTCGACCAGGCAGTCGAAGCCCACCGTCAGGCTCTGGACCACCTCCGCGCTGACGCGGCTCGGATCGGCGGCGATCAGCCTCCACGCCCGCCAGCTGATCTCGGAAGCCAGGGGGTCGACGGCCGACCCCGTGCCGCTCGTGAACGGGAGCGACGTCACGCCTGGTCCTTGGCATCGATGCCGTGGGCCGCGAGGATCTCCGGGGCGATGACGCGGAGCTCGTCGGTCAGCTGGGCGTGCTGCGCGCGGACGATGGCCGCGTGGTCCGGCACGTGCTCGATCAGCCACGTGCGCGCCAGGTGGACGTCGTGGGCGGCGAGGATGGTCTCGAGCTCGTCGAGCTGGCGGTCTTCGAGCCGGGCCGTGATGGCCATGCCGGTCCGGACCTCCAGCTCGTCGATCAGACGGGCGTGGAGCTCGTCGGCCGCGTCGGCGGGCAGGGCATCGAGGCCCATGGCCGCGATCCACGACGGTCCAGCGATCGGTGTCAGGTCGTCGGTCATCTCCGGCTCTCCGTGGTTCGAGGTGTGCAACCAGGAGAGGCGGGGACGGCGAAGGCCTGACAGGTCGGCGCCGGGGTGGACCGTGGCGATCACGAGCACACCTCGGCGTTGATGGTGGCCGTGATGACGACCCGTCGGTTCCTCGCCCTACGCTCCTCGGTGTTGTCAGGGACGACGAGCGGTTGTGACTCGCCGGCGCCGACGACCGAGAACTGGCCCCCAGGAACGCCGCGCCGAAGCTCATCGGCGACGGCCCGGGCCCGACGCTGGGAGAGGTCCTCGTTGTAGACGGCGTCGCCCTCGGTAGAGGTGTGGCCCACCACGGTGATCCCGGTGGCACCCTGGAGCTGCTCGGCCACGGCAGCCAGCCCGGCTCGGCCGCGGTCGCTGATCTCAGCGGAGTCATAGCCGAAGCCGATGGCCTCGTTGGCGATCGACACGTCGAGCTTGCACGTCTTGATGACGAGGCGGGCGTGGAAGCCCGGGAGCTGGAGCGACCGGGGGATGGTGGTCGGCACGTCCAGCGTCGGCGGGACGGTCGTAGGCAGTTCGAGCCCCTGGTTGGTGGGCCGGTCGGGTGCCGCCGACGTCACGGAGGTCTCCGCCGTGCCGGTCGTCGCAGAGGGTCGGTCGGCGGCTGCGCGGGAGCTCCCAGCGCAGCCGGAGGCGGTGGTGGCCACGGCGGCGAGGAACGCCACCGCGACCAGTCGGGTGATCGGGCGGAAGGAGGTCTTCATCGGGTCGGCTCCTCAGCTCAGCGTCGTGCCGGAGGTGCACACCTCGGCGCCCATGCGAGCGCAGAGGGAGTCGGCGAAGGAGGCGACGCCGGCGGCGCTGATCGCCGACGCGACGTCCTCGCTGGGTGCGAGGAAGCGCAGGGCCGCACCCCCGTCGGAGAGGTGCGGGATGAGCGAGACGCCGGCGAGCGCCTGGAAGACCTTCGCCTGGCCGGCCGCGCTCAGATCGACCTTCGCGACCGCCTTGCCTTCGATGGTCGAGCGTCCGAGCCCGATGGCCACGACGGCGGCGTCGCCGCCGGACGATGCCTGGATCGACTGGGTCGCCGCGGCGAGGGCCCGGAGGAGGTCGCCTCCGCCGGCCTTCGGCAGCACGGCCGCCGCGTGCTTGAGGCACTGGGCCTGACGCTGGGCGTTGGCCGTGCGGCGCTTGGCATTGCTGCCGACGCCCTCGAGGTTGAAGGTGCCGTGCGGCTTGATCGTGCCGCTGTCGTCGTAGGTCGCCAGCACGACCGTTCCGGCGACGTCCTTGCCGGCGGTGGCCTGGAAGCCGAGCGAGGCGGCGGAGAAGGCCGCTGAAGGGTCGTTCGCGAACGCGTCGACCGCGCTGTCGAGGGCTGGCGAGCGCCCGTCGCTGAGCAGCATCACGGCCCGTTGTGCCTGTCCTGGGCGGAGCTTGCTGCACGGCAGGCTCGAGCTGCTGGTGCACGCCATCAGGGCGCTGGCGCACAGGGCGGCCGTCGCGGTGGTAGCGGCGAAGGCTCGCTGGAGTCGGATGGGGGTGGTGCGGTGGTTGCTCATGGTGGTGGTGCGCTCCTGTTGGAAGTCGGGCTGACAGGTGGTTGTGGTCTCCTCAGCCCCGGCGGGGGTTGAGGATGGCGTCGAACAGGTCTTCGTCCGAGGGGGTGCCGTGCGGTCCGGCCGGGTCCGTGGGGGGCTCTGTGCCCGGTCCGGGGTCGGTCGTGGTGCGGGCTCGATCGGTTCGGGTGGTTTCGCGGTCCCGGTCGGCGCCGGGCCCGGGGTTCGTCCGGGGACCGGTGCCGGGGTTGGAGCCGGCGCCGGTGCCGGGGTTCGTGCCGGGGCCGGTGCCAGGGTTGGGGCCGGGACGGGGCCCGGGTCCTGGGCGGGGGCCCGGACCGGGGCCGGGGTTGGCGGTGCCGTTGAATCCGTTCGTCTGGCCCGGGTCGCCCTCGGGGCGGGGGCCTGGGTCCGTGGTGGCGCGGGTGGCGTCGGTCGTCGTGGCGTCGGGGTCGCGCCGGGTGAAGACAGCAGGGAAGAGGAGGGCGAGCAGGCTGCCGTCCGCCAGCTCGCGGGCGCTGCGGGCCGTCCACGCGACCTGACCTTCGACGCTCGGGTGCGCCTCGGCGAGATGGGTGCGGTAGCGGGCGAACGCGGCGCCGATGGCGTCGAGCACCTGTTGGCGCTGCTCGGCTGCGTGCTCGTCGGCGTTGGCCAGCTGCTCTTCGAGCTGGTGGTTCTCGGCGGCGAGATCAGCCAGGTAGCCGCGGGTGCGAGCCTCCTCGGCATCGGTGATGCGGTGGTGGAAGTTGGCCGAGGCACCCAGCGAGCCGGCCACGAAGGTGGCCTGGAACAGGACGAACGTGGCCAGGCCGGCGGCGTCGAGGGGCTCGCCGCCGGCGATGGAGGCGTCGAGGTTGGCGGTGTAGGCCCGCGCGACGATGGCGGCCAGGCCGATGGTGACCACCGCGAGGGCCCAGGTCACCGCCCAGCGCCCTGTGGCATCCTGGGCGGCGGGGGTGGTCGCCCGGCGTCGGCGGGCTGCGGCCTCGCCGGAGAAGTGGGCGAGCGCCGCGGCGATGAGTGCCATGCCGCCGGTGATCAGGTAGCGCTCGAGGCTGCCGTCGGCCAGGTCGAGGACGGTTCCGATCGGGTTCGCGAGGGCGAGGGTCTCGGCCACCGCCAACACGGCGACGAGCCCGTACTCGTAGGGCCTCACGGCCCGTCGCGGCACGCGGTCGGGGACCGTGATGTCTACCTCCGCCTCGGCCGCTGCCAGCACCTCGGTGTTGCCGTGCAGGGTTGCGGCCGCTTCCCGGAGCTCTCGGCGCCCGGCCGCCTGGAGCTCGGTGAGCATGGCGCTGGCCTCGGAGCGGAGCTCGGACTCGCCCGGGGTCGGGCTCGGCGTGCTGGGGGCGAGCACCAGGGTGGTGGCGTCGCGTCGAGCAACGCGGTCGGCGAGCTCGGACAGGCTGGGCTCGGCGTGCTCGATGATGTCGGTGGTGGAGCGGTCGGTGCTCATGGTCGGGTTCCCTTGGGTTCAGCGGGCGGGCGGATTCGTCTGAGGGGGGAGCGGTGGGGCGGGAGTGGCGCTGACAGATCCGCCGGGATCGGCTAGGCCTCGTCGGCGGGCGCGTGGGGGTCGAACGGGCGCACGGCAGCGCGGACGAGGGTGTGGACCATCTCCTCGCCGAGCAGCCCCAGTTGGTGACGTCCTGCATCGGCGCGGGCCCGGTCGAACGCGGCGAGGTAGGCGTTGACCGGAACGAGTCCGGCCGCGGCCTGCTCGATGAGGCGGTCGACGGCTCGGGCCTCTGCGGCCGCCAGGGTGCTGTCAGCCTCGACCTGCGCGATCCGAGCGGCCTCGAGGGCCTGCTGGGCCTGGGCGATGGCCGCGCGGGCCTGCTGCGCGTCGGTCCAGCGCGCCCGCTCGGGCTCGTTGTTCGCCAAGCCCGACGAGCCGGCGCCGGCGGCGATGCGTTGCTGGCCCTGTTCGGTCGTGGTGCCGAGCGCGGTGGTGGCCGTGGCCAGCCGGTCGGTGGCCGTCTCGAACGCCCGCCGGGCGGCCCGCCTCGGCTCGGCGGTGCGGAAGGGCCGGC
>CALANQ010000224.1 GCA_937926025.1 uncultured Acidimicrobiales bacterium | reverse complement strand
GGAGATGGATGGAACTCGACGCACGCGGCGGCGCAGCGGAGTAGAACCCGTTCTCATGTCGACCGATCCCGAGGCTCCGGCCGCCAAGCTGGGCGGCCCGGCCGAGCTGCCGTCCGACCACATCACCACCTCCACGCGCGACCCGGAGCAGCTGGGCCGCCGGATCCAGAGCTGGCTGGCCACGGTGCTGCCGCCCGGCGCCGACCCGCACGTGTCCGAGGTGGTGACCCCGGAGGGCAACGGCATGTCGTCGGAGACCATCCTCTTCACCGCTCGCTACGACGTCGACGGCGAGAAGGTCGAGCGGCGGTGCGTGGCCCGCATCGAACCGGAGCTCGACAAGATCCCCGTCTTCCCCACCTACGACCTGGCGATGCAGTTCGACGTGATGTCGCTGGTGGCCGAGGCCACCCAGGTGCCGGTGCCCGAGACGCTCTGGTACGAGGCCGACGCCTCGTTCATCGGGGCGCCGTTCTTCGTGATGGGCCGCGTCGATGGCGACGTGCCCCGCGACGTGCTGCCCTACACGTTCGGCGACAACTGGGTCGACAGCGCCACGTCGCACCAGCGGGCGCAGCTCCAGGCCTCGGCGGTGGAGGCGCTGGCAGGCCTCCACCCGATCACGCCGTCGCGGCGGACGACGGCCGGCGACTGGGTCGACCTGGCCGAGTGGGAGGCGTACCACGAGTGGGTGGTGGGCGAGAAGCGGTCGCCGCTGCTCGACGAGTGCTTCGCCTGGCTGCGGGCGACCCTGCCCGCCGACACCAGCCCTGACGCCCTCTCCTGGGGCGACGCCCGCATCGGCAACATGATGTTCGTCGACTTCCAGGTCACGGCCGTCCTCGACTGGGAGATGGCCGGGGTGGCCCCACCCGAGGTCGACCTGGGCTGGATGGCGTACCTGCACCTGTTCTTCCAGGACATCTCGTCCTCGCTGGAGCTGCCCGGCCTGCCGGACTTCATGCGGCCCGAGGACCTGGCCGTCACCTACGAGGCGGCCACCGGCCGCGCACCCGGCGACCTCACCTGGCACATCGCGTACTCGGCCATGCGCCACGGCGTGATCATGCGCCGCGTCACCGAGCGGGCCGTCCTCTTCGGCGAGGCCGTGGAGCCCGCCGACCTCGACGACATGATCATCCACCGCGACACCCTGCGCGGGATGCTCGACGGCACCTACTGGGCGAAGGTCGGTCTGGCCTAGCCGCGGATCGCCGCGACCAGCTCGTCCTCGCTCAGCGAGGAGAGGTCGGCCACGAGGGGATCGTCGCCTTCGGCGCCCGTCAGGTGGTCGCCGTCGACGAGGTAGCGGCCCTGGGCGTTGACCAGGATGAGCGAGTCGGTGGTGTCGTCGCCCGGGTCGACGAGGAACCAGATGCCCTCGTCGCCCGTCGCCGACGGTGCGGCGCCATCGACCACCAGCGGTGCGCCGTCGGCGGTCCAACCCTCCTCCTCCACCAGCACGGTGCCGAGCTCGCCGTCGGGGGCGTCGCCGCGGAGCACCTCCTCCACGTCGAGGGTGACCAGCCGGGACTGGATGCGGGCGCTGCTGGTGCCGTCGCCGAACCAGCGGCCCCGCTCGGTGTCGGTGACGCGGCCCCGCACGATCAGGTCCGATGCGGCGATGAGCTCGTCGAGCGACGCGTAGGCCGGTGCGTCGGAGTCCACCGCCACCGGGTCGAGCAGCGGGGCGGTGGTGGTGGACGCCGCCGGCGGGTCCTGCTTCGGATCCCGGGTCAGCACCACGGCGCCGACCGCGGCGACCACCACCAGGACGAGCGGGACGAGCCAGGTGACCGGGCTGCGCCGCCGTTCCCCTGGGGCGTCGGTCACAGCGAGTTCAAGAAGGCGAGGATCGCCTTGCGCTGGCTCTTCGGCAGGTCCTCGAACCGCTTCTTGGCCCCCTCGGCCTCGCCGCCGTGCCAGAGGATGGCCTCCTCGATGCTGCGGGCCCGGCCGTCGTGCAGGAACCGGGTGTGGCCGTTGACCGTCTCCACGAGGCCGATGCCCCACAGCGGCGCGGTCCGCCACTCCGAGCCGGAGGCATCGCCGTCGGGCCGGTCGTCGGCCAGCCCCGGGCCCATGTCGTGGAGCAGCAGGTCCGTGTAGGGCCGGATCACCTGGTCGTTCAGGGCCGCGATGTCGGAGTCCGAGCCGGTCTCGAGCTCGGCCGTGTGGCACGACGCGCAGCCGATGTCGGTGAACGCCTCCTGCCCGGCCGTGGTGTCGGCCGCGCCGACGTCTCGCCGGGCGGGCACGGCCAGGGTGCGGGAGTAGAACTCGATCTTGTCGACCTTGTCCTTGCTGATCTCGGGCTCGCCGTCCTCGCCGCCGCTCGGGGCCGCCTCGCACTCGGGCTCCTGGTCGGTGCAGGGCTGGGCGGGGTGCTCGTCGGACGTGACGCCGATGTCGTTGGCGAAGGCCTCGGTGGCCTGCTTGCGGATGGTGGGCACCGCGGCCTTCCACCCGAAGCGGCCCAGCACCTCCTTGCCGTCGTCGCCAGTGACCAGGTGGGCTCGTCCCGAGACGCCGTCGCCGTCGGCGTCGTCGGGGTCGGCGAGCGCCTCGATGGTGGCGGCCGGGATGTTCTCCAGCAGGCCGACGCCCATCATCGCCGGGGCGACGCGGGGCGACACGACGATGCCGTCGATGGTCTCCCCCTCCGGCGTGACCAGCGTGTAGGTGGGGGCGCCGAGCGAGTACGCGGTGCCGTCGGGGTAGGTGCCGGGCTCCTCGGTGATGGCGATCTCCACGGAGCCCTCGGCCGGCACCTTGTGGATCGACCGGTCCTGGAACTGGTTGCCGTAGATCGGGTGCGGCTGCGGGTCACCCTCCTCGTCGAGGACGCTCAGGCGGATGAGCAGCCCCCGCTCCGGATCGTCGTCGTCGGCCGGGGGCTGGCCCCGACCGTCCTCGAAGTGGCACGACGAGCAGGACTGGGCGTTGAAGATGGGGCCGAGCCCGTCGCGGGCCACCGTGGACGAGGGGGCCATCACCCAGTTCTGGTTGAAGAAGCTGTTGCCGACGGCGAAGTCCCGGCGGCCCTGGCTGTCGAGGGCCTCCATGCCCTGGGCGAACGCGGTGGCACCCTGGTTGACGGTGGTGCCGTCCTCGCCGCCCTGGAACTCCAGCTCGTGATCGGTGGGACCCGCCGGCGCCGGCGGGGTGCCGTCGGAGGACGAACCGCTGCTGCACGCGGCCAGCAGCCCGCCGAGCACCACGAGCGCAAGGAGCCCCCGCGCCACGCGCCGCCCGGTCGGGCTGCTCGCTCGCAACGTCAGATCTCGAGGCTGACTTCGTAACCCAGCGCGGCACCGAGGGCGGCGATGGCGTCGCCCTGGTCCTGCAGGTTCTCCACCAGCTCGTTCATCTTCTTGCGCCCTTCGCTGTCGTCATCGCTGCGGATGATCTCCTCGAAGGTACCGAACTCCTTCAGGCTGTCGGCAAGCGCGACGTTGGCCTCCAGCTGGGCCAGCAGGTCCTGGTTGAGCTTGGGGTCCACCTCTTCGACGACGTCGGCGAGGGACTTCCCGTCGACGCCCGGGTACTCGGCGGTGTAGGCCCGCTCGATGCCCAGGGCGTTGTTGTAGACGTCGGCGTCGGTGTTGTCGGAGAAGCAGGAGTGCTCGTCCTCCTGCTCCTTGGTGTCGAGGGCCACGGCGATGCGCTCGCCGGAGAGCTCGCCGGCGGAGAGCGCGCCCATGCCGCGGAGGATGTTGGACACGGCCTGCTGCGGATCCTTCAGGAACTCCGTGCGGTAGGCACCGTCGGTGGGGTCCCACTGGTCGGCGACGCCCTGGAGGTCGTCGACGAGGAGGTCGGTGACCTCGGTCAGGTACTGCGCGCGGCGGTCGGCGTTGGGGGCGGTGGTGTAGTCCGTTGCCGGCCGCTCACCGGGTCCGGTCTCGGAGAAGTCCTGGCCCCAGAGGAGGAACTCGATGGCGTGCCAGCCGGTGGAGATGTTGGTCTCGCCGCCCTCTTCGTTGGCGGCGACCAGCACGTCGCGGGTGATCTCCGGGACGCCCTCCGTGTCGTTGATGATGCCGGCCTGCGGGTCGTCCTTGACGTAGTCGACGTACGCCTCGTCCATCGGCCAGGCGTTGATCTGGCCCTCGGGGCCGTCGTCAGGGTCGTCGATGGGGCCGTTGTAGAAGCGGTACACCTCGGTGGGGCCGTAGGCGTCGCGGGCGGCGAGCCAGGACTCCTTGGCCGTCTCGAGGGTGGCGTCGGTGGGGTCGGCCACGAACGCCGCGATGTCGGACTGCAGCTTCTCGGTGCTGTCCAGCAGGTCGCTGTAGGAGGCCCAGACCAGGTCGGCGTAGGTGGTGGCCGCAGCGGTGGCCTGCTCGGTGCTGAGCGCCGGAGCCTTGGCGGCCGCCGTGGTGGTGGTCTCCTTCTTGGCGCCGTCGCTGCTCGAGTCCGAGCTGCCGCAGCCGACGAGGCCGACGGCGATGGCGGTGACCGCGCTGGCGGCCGCCACCTGGCGGAGGATGCGATGCTTCGTCAACGGAGAACTCCTTCAGGACCGGATGTAAGGTCACCCTAACGTCTATGGGTAGCAGCGCAAGAGTCGAAGGCGATGGCTCGCTTGTTCTCCGACGCGCCGCCACCCGGGTCGACGGGGCCTCGCTGGCCGTGCTCCGCATCGCCCTCGGCCTGGTGCTCAGCGCGGTGCGCACGTGGGCGTACGGCTGGACGGACTCCCTGTACGCCGGCCCGACGCACCGGTTCACCTACCTCTGGATGGGATGGGTCCCCCAGCCCGGCCCGCTGGGCATCCGGGTGCTGGTGGCCGCCACCGGGGTGGCCGGCGCGGCCATCGCCCTCGGCTGGCGCACCCGCCTCGCCGCGCTGGTGCTGCTGGTGTCGTTCGGGTGGATCGAGGCCATCGACGCCACCACCTACCTGAACCACTACTGGTTCGTGACGCTGCTCGCGCTCCTCGCGCTGGTGGTGCCGTTCGGGGCCGCCTGGAGCCTCGACGCTCGCCGCCGACCCGCCCGGAGCAGCCGGGTGGCCCGGGGGTGGGTGTGGCTCCTGCGGTTCCAGGTGGGCATCGTGTACGCCTCGGCCGGGCTGGCCAAGCTCCAACCCGACTGGCTCCTGCGGGGCATCCCGCTGCGCTTCTGGCTCCCAGCCCGCTCCGACGTGCCGCTCCTCGGGCCGCTCCTCCGCCAGCCCGAGACCGCCCACGTCCTGTCGGTGGCGGGCGCCGCGTTCGACTGCCTGGTCGTGCCGCTCCTGCTGTGGCGGCGCACCCGCATCTGGGCGTGGCTCGCGGTGGTGGCCTTCCACGTGATCACCTGGCGGCTGTTCCCCATCGGGGTGTTCCCGTGGCTGATGATCGCCATGGCCACCGTCTTCTTCGACCCGGCCTGGCCCCGCACCCTCCTGCACCGCATTCGCCGGCAGGCGGAGGTGGCCGAGCCGCTCCAGGCACTGGCCCCGGCCGGTGCGCCGGCGCCGCGGTGGCGGACCCGGCTGCTGGCGGCTGCGGCCGCGGTCTGGGTGGCGGTCCAGATCGCCCTGCCGCTTCGCCACCTGGCCTACCCGGGCGACCACCGCATCACCGCCGAGGGGTACCCGTTCGGCTGGAACGTGCTGCTGGTGGAGCGCCAGTCCTCCGCCTCTACACCCCGAACCAGCTGCGCGTGATGGCCGGCGAGCCCGACCTCATCCAGCAGGCGGCGCACGCCATCGCCGCCCACGAGGCGGCCCAGGGCCACCGGGTGGAGGTGCACGTCGATGCCTGGCTCAGCTTCAACGGCCGACCTGCGGTGCGCTGGATCGACCCCGACGTCGACCTGGCCGCGGAGCCTCGGAACCCGTGGCACAAGTCCTGGATCCTCGCCGGCACCTGACGGCCGGAGACGCCGAGAAGACAGTTTTGAGACAGTTCAGTCTCGAATCTGCAACCTTTCTGACCTGCGGCGATGGGTCGGACGGACCAAATCGGACTCGATGTCCGCGTTCTCCTCAGTCCCGGGTGACGAAGCACCGATGACGGACCTGTCACCGAGTGCCACCCCAGGGAAGCGAGTGATCCCATGCGAACGACGTCCCCCGGCGAGCCGCCCGCCGCCACGGGCCGCCGGGAGCGCGGCGTCGCGCTGGTGGAGTTCGCGATCGTCGCCCCGCTCCTCCTCTTCCTCCTGTTCGGGCTGGTCGACTTCGGGATCAACCTCTCCAACGAGATCAGCCTCCGCCAGGGCGTGCGGGAGGGCGCCCGCCAGGGATCGGTCGCCACCTTCGGATCCACCGCATCGTGCGGCGCCACCTTCACCACGCCCGGCTCGGCGAACATGCAGAAGCTGATCTGCCTCACCAAGTCTCGGACGGACATGACCGCGGCCGACGTGGCGGTGGCCATCCGGTTCGACCCCGGCAGCACCTCGTACCCGGCGCCGACCTCGGGCTCCAGCGCCCCGGTCGGCAACGGGATCATCGTCTGCGCCGCCACCCCCATGGTGAGCCCGAGCAAGCTCCTCAGCCCGATCACCAGCGGCAAGTACCTCAAGTCGAAGACGACGATGCGGATCGAGAAGGGCTCCGGCGTCGCCGAGGCCCAGGCCAACGAGGCCGACCCCACCGGCGAGAACTGGGCGTGGTGCACGCCGTGATCCCCGCCGCCCACCGGGACGAGTCCGGTGCCGTCCTGGTGATGACCGCCATCGCCATGATCACCGTGCTCGCCATCGTCGCCATCGTGATCGACATCGGGTACGCCAAGCA
>CALANQ010000223.1 GCA_937926025.1 uncultured Acidimicrobiales bacterium | reverse complement strand
AGGAACGCCAGCACGAACGCGCCCGATGCTCCGGTGGTGATGGCCACCGAGCTCGGTTCGATGTCGAGCCCGTACCAGCGCCGGTGGTGCTCGGCGATGGCCCGGCGGAGCTCCGTCGTGCCCAGCGGGCCGGTGTAGCCGAGGGGATCGTCACCGCCGTGGGCCTCGGCGGCCAGGCGCCGGACATCGGTGGGCGCACCGCCCGACGGCTCGCCCGCACACAGAGACAGCACGTCCCGACCGGCTTCTCGCAGCGCCGCCACCCGGTCGAGGATCGCCATCACCTCGAACGGCGGAACCTGCGATCGGGCGGACGGCTTCATCCGGCCATCATGGCTCCCCAGACCCTGCCCCACCCCGGCTCAGAGGAACGCGGCGAGCGTCTCCTTGATGCCCTCGGGCAGGTAGGTCTCCACCGGCGTCTCGGCTGCTTCGAGGAGGTCGGCGAGGGCCATCGACACCTCGGACGGGTCGAGCTGGTCGGTCTCGCACCCGGCGATGACGTCGTGGCCTCGACGGGCCAGCTCGATGGCCGCCCCCTTGCCGAACCCGGATCCGGCTCCGGTGATGAGGACCTTGCGGTGCGTGGTGTCTGCCATCGTGCGCCTCCTTGCGAGTGCGTCGGTCTCGTTCGGCCGACCGGGGCACCGTACCGGTCCCCTGCGGATGCCCAGGACCGTCTGGCCGGCCGGCCTGCGGTACCGTCCGATCCGTGGCACCGGGGGACCAGCTCGGCGAGTCGGCGGCCCAGCTCGACGCCGAGCGCTTCGTTGGCCGTGCCGCGCCGCTGGCGACCGTCTCCGCTGCGCTGACCGGCGACGCGCCTGCCCGCATCATCCACGTCCACGGGCCGGGCGGCGTCGGCAAGAGCGCCCTGCTCCGGGCCGTCGGGCGCCGGGCCGCGGGGCTGGGTCGGCCCATCATCCGGGTCGACGGCCGCCTCGTGGCCGCCACCCCCGAGGCCCTGGCCACCGCCGTCGCCCCCGCCGAGGTGGACGGTGCCGTGCTGCTCGTCGACGAGGCCGACGAGCTGGCCCCGTTGCGCTTCGAGCTGCGCGACCTGCTCGTGCGCTCCCTGCCCTCATCCGCCGTCGTCGTCCTGGCCGGCCGGAAGCCGCCCGGCCGGGAGTGGTTCGACGACGGCCTCGACCAGATCTCCACCGAAGTCCTCCTGCGGCCGATGGACCCCGAGGAGAGCCGGGAGCTGCTGGCCCGCTACGGCACCGCCGAGCCCGTCGACCTCGACGCCGTCATCGCCTGGGCCCAGGGCTTCCCGCTGGCGCTGACCCTGGCCGCCACCCTCGAGGGCGAGCGCAGCGACCGCGCCATCGGCCGCCTCGGCTCCATGCCCGCCGCCGACGGGTTGAGCGACCTGCTGCTGGCCCGTCTCGGCGGCCGCGAGATCGCCGACGTCGATCCCGACGTCCTCGACGTCGCCTGCGTCGCCCCCGCCGTCGACGCCCGGCTGCTGGCCGCCGTGCTGCCCGGCCGACCGACCCGCGCCGGCCTGGCCCAGCTGCGGGCCCTGTCCGTGGCCGAGCAGCTGGGCTCTCGCACCACCCTCCACCGGCTCGTTCGAAGCGCCCTGCGGGACCGGTTGCGCAGCACCGACCCCGACCGGCACCGCACCATCGTGCTGCGCGTCGCCGCCCACCTGCGCCAGCGAGCGCTTGCCGGCGAGCCGCTGCTCGTGCTGGACCTGGCCGACCTGATCGAGGCCCCCGAGATCCGCCTCGGCTTCGACGCCAGCACCACCCACTACGCCGACTTCGCCCGGCCCGACGACCTCGATGCCGTCGCCGAGTCCACCGGTGCCGGCGGCACCGAGTGGTTCGCCCGCTACCGCCGCTGGTGCGAGGACCGGCCCCGCCACGCCATCGCCGTCCGCCGGGCCACCGGCGAGCTGGCCGCCCTGTCGCTCATCTACCTGGCCGACGACGCTCCCGCCTGGGCCGACGAGTGCATCGAGGCCGGCCCCGTCCTCCGCCACATCCGCGAGGCCGGCCAGTCCACCGCCGCCGTCTTGATGCACGACCTCGTGATCGTCGAGAACCCCGAAGACCTCGCTGCTGCCGCCGAGGTGATCCGGGTCGGCAACAACGCCATCACCACCGTGGTCCAGGCCCGGCCCCGCTACTTCTACGTGACCGCCCCCGGCCGACGGGACGATGACGGGACCGAGCCGCTCGGCTACCAGGAGGTCGTCGAGCTGCGCCGCCGGGACGACGAGCGGGAGCTGCAGACCATCGCTTCCGACTTCGGCCCCGAGGGCACGGCCGGCCAGCTGTACGCCATGGTCCTGGCCGAGCAGCAGGCCGAGCCGCTGAGTGCCACCTCCGATAGCACCGGCAGCGCCGTGCTCGCCGCCGTCCGGTCCTTCCACGACGACCAGGCACTCGCCGCCAGCCCCCTCGCCCCGCCGACCGGCTCTGTCGACGAGCGGGCGGCGGCCGTGCGCCAGCAGGTGGCCGCAGCCCTCGCCGACGCGTTCACCCCGTCCGAGCCCGATCAGCTCCTGCGCCGGGCCATCGAGCGCACCTACCTCGATCCCGACGGCGGCCACGGCCGGGCCCAGCGCGAGCTCCACATGAGCCGCTCGAGCTTCTACCGCCACCTCCAGAAGGCCCGCCAACAGCTCGCCGACAGCTCCCCTCCCCCACTCACCTGACCCTGCCCGGGGCGCGCCGGAGCGCTCGGGTTCAGTAGTCGATCTCGGTTCCGTCGGGGCGGTAGATGTGCATGCGGCCGTGTTCGTCTCGTTCGACGGTGTAGCCGTGTTCTTTGAGCCGGTTGTGTCTGCCGCATGCGGGTGCCCCGTTGCCGGGGTTGGTTCTGCCGCCGTTGCGTCTTGGTTCGAGGTGGTCGGCTTGGCAGTTGCGGACCTTGACGGGGCATGCGGTCCAGTAGCACTCGTGGGAGCTGAGCATGACGGCGTCTCGGAGGGGTCCGGTGAAGAGCTTGTGGTAGCCGGAGGTGTCGAGGATGACGCTGTCCCAGCCCATGACCATGCGCCGGACCCGTCCGACAAGTGCGTTGGCGAACGCCTCGGTGGCGTCGATGGGGTGCCCGTCGCTGGTCTCGCACCGGAACGCCCGCCCGGGGTGCTGGGCGGGGTCTCGGTCGTCGGCCGCTGCTCCGGCCGACTCGCCTTCGCTGTCTTCTGTGCAGTCGGCCGAGGTGTCGCGCTCGCCGTCTGCGTTGGACGGGTAGGCCAACCGGTCGTCATCATCTGAGTCGCTCGGATCGCCATCGGCAGGCCGAGGACCGACGGGCTCGTCCGCTCCGGCGAGGCCGTCTCTCTCGTCGTCACCGAGGTCGGGGATGGTTCCGAGGTCGGGTGCGGGTCGGGGTTCGAGGGTGGCGCCGGCGGCGCGGCGGGCTTCGCGCTCGAAGGTGTCGGAGTCCATGACGATGGTCGTGTCGATCGGCGCGCCACCGGGTGCGGCGGCGAACGCCCGGGCCGCGAACTCGAAGATCCGGGCGACCGCGTCGGCGTCGCGCTGGTCGAAGCTGCGGGCGAGGTGCTCGACGGTCGTCGTGTCGCCGTGGATCCCCCGGGCCTCGGCCCAGTCGGCTTGGAACTCGGCCTCCACGAACGCCTTCCAGATCGAGTACATCTGCGCCCCGGTCAGCCCGCCGACGAGGCACAGCAGCTCCCAGCCCCCGTCGTAGTCCTGCACCAGCCGCGCCCGACGGTTCTCGTGCGCCCGCCGAGCCCGGTCCGCGGTGCCGTCCTCGTCGACCATGCGCACCCAGTTCGTCAGCCGCCTATCCAACTCCGCATACGACAGCACCGCAGCCAGCTGGGCCACCTTGGCGTCGATCTCGATGAACTCGCCCTGCACCCGCGGGTTCACGTACACCAGCGACAACCGATCCACCTGGCACCGCCCGATCCGCCCCGCCACCGCCGCGGAGCGAACCGCAGGCATCGCCGCGAACATCCGCCGGGCCCGATCCCGCCGCTTCGCCTCCGCCTCCGACAAGTGGCCGACGTACCCGACCAGCAGCGACGCCTTCGCATGCCCATCACCCCGGTGCAGCCCACCCGCCTCGAGCGCCCCGACCAGACCGACCTCCACCGCCCGCACCCGCCGCCCGATCCGCTCCACCCGCCGAACCAGCCCCACCGCCTCATCCACGTTGCCTGGCTCGAGCTCGAGCGCCACGAACGCATCCAACGCCGCATCCAGCTCCGCCATCACCGCCTGCGCCCGTGGATCAGCAAGAGCAAGGACCATGCCCCAACCATACGAAGGGGGTATGACAGTCAAGCCCTTTCCGTCTATCTCCAGTGTTCTACGACCTTTCGAGTCGAGGGTCGTAGGCTCGGCCGTCATCGTCCTCCGGGTGTCGCTCAGCTGGGTCGCGCTCCACGTCGAGCGCCGCTGGACAGCGGGGCGCGACCGGTCGACATCGGCCGCGCCGGCACGGCTCGACCGCCCGCCCGGACCGGTCCACCGAGTCCCCGCCGTGACGAGCCTCGTTCCTTTGGCCCCTCGTGAGGCAGATCACTAAGGTTCGAAGCCGTGTCGGAGTTCTACCGCAACTACCTGACGGTCGCGATCTTCATGGGGATCGCGTTCGGTCTCCTTGCGCTCGTCTTGAGCATCGGCAAGCTCATCCGACCGGTCCGGCCGCAGGCCGACAAGTACGTCAGCTACGAGTCCGGCGTGGACCCCGTGGGAGACGGCTGGGCGCAGACGCCCATCCGCTACTACGTGTTCGCCCTGCTCTTCGTGATGTTCGACGTCGAGGCCGTGTTCATATTCCCCTGGGCCACCCGGCTCGAGGCCTACGGCTGGTTCGGCGCCATCGAGATGATCGTGTTCATCGTGCTGCTGACGCTCGGCCTGCTCTACGCCTGGCGAAAGAAGGTCCTCCAGTGGATCTGACCACCCCAACCGCACTGCAGGGAGCCTGATGGGCCTCGTCGAGAGCGGCAAGCTCCCCAAGCCGCTCACCTCACTCCTCAACACTTCGCGCAAGTACTCCCTCTGGATCTTCCAGTGGGGCCTGGCCTGCTGCGCCATCGAGATGGGCGCCGCCCTCGGCGCGCCCCGCTACGACGTCATGCGCCTGGGCGTCATCCCGCTGCCCGCCAGCCCCCGCCAGGCCGACCTCGTCTGCATCTCCGGCACGGTCACCGACAAGATGGTCCCGGCCATCCGCCGCCTCTACGACCAGATGCCCGACCCGAAGTACGTGATCTCCATGGGCTCGTGCGCCAACTGCGGCGGCCCCTACTGGGACAGCTACTCGGTCACCAAGGGCATCGACCAGGTCATCCCCGTCGACGTGTACGTGCCCGGCTGCCCGCCGCGGCCCGAGGCCCTGCTCGAGGGCATCGTGCTGCTGCAGGAGCGCATCGGCAAGGAAGACATGGCGGCCCGCTGGAAGGGTGATCCCATTGTCGTCAGCTGACACGGTGGAAGAGACCCCCGAGGCACCCGAGGTCGACGAGGCCCGCGAGGCCGTCGTCGCCGAGCTCACCTCCGAGCTGGGCGACGCCGTCGTCGGCAGCCACGTGCGCGCCGGTGACGACGTCTGGGTCCGGGTCACGGCCGATGCGTGGCGCACCGCCGGGCTCGTCGCCCGCGACCACCTCAACTTCCGGGCCTTCGAGTTCCTCTCCGCCATCGACTGGCTGCCGAACCCCTACGGCAAGAACGAGGACGCCCCCACCGACCCCCGGCCCGAGCCCAACACGGAGATCGTCACCGGGTACGCCGGCGGCGACACCCGCTTCCAGGTCATCGCCCGGGTCCAGTCGTACACGTCGAAGCTCGGCCTCAACCTGAAGGGCGACCTCCCCGACGACCAGCTCGCGCTGGCCACCTGGCTGCCGGTCTACGCCGGCGTCAACTGGCACGAGCGCGAGGTGCACGAGATGTTCGGCATCACCTTCGCCGGGCACCCGTACCTGCACAACCTGTACCTGCCGGGCGAGTTCGAGGGGCACCCGCTCCGCAAGGACTTCCCGCTGCTCGCCCGCTTCGTGAAGCCGTGGCCGGGCATCGTCGACGTGGAGCCCATGCCTGCGGGCGACGACGAAGCCGCCGAGACCGAGGAGGCTGCCGAATGACCGCGCTGACCGAGCGCCAGCAGCTCGCCTACGCCAACGCCCAGGCCGCCGACGGCCGGGTGAACCTCGAGTTCGAGACCGACGAGGGCATGACCCTCAACATGGGTCCGCAGCACCCCGCCACCCACGGCACGCTGCGCATCGTCGTCAAGCTCGACGGCGAAGAGGTCATCTCCTGCGAGCCGGTCATGGGCTACATGCACCGGGGCTACGAGAAGCTCACCGAGGTGCGCACCTACCCGCAGGTGACCACGCTCATCAACCGGATCGACTGGCTGGGCAGCTTCGCCAACGAGGTGCCGTTCATCCTGGCCGCCGAGAAGCTCATGGAGATCGAGGCGCCGCCGCGGGCCCAGTGGATCCGCACCGTGCTCTTCGAGCTCTCCCGCATCGCCAACATCTCGCTGTTCGTGGGCGACATGGCGCTGCACATCGGTGCCATCAGCGCCGCGTTCTACGCCTTCCGCGACCGCGAGTACGTCCTCAACCAGATCGAGGCCGCCACCGGCGGGCGCTTCCACCCCAACTTCGACCGCATCGGTGGCCTCAAGGACGACCTGCCCAAGGGCTGGATCGCCGACACCAAGGCCTCCATGGAGAAGATCCGGGACTTCTGCGACGAGATGGAGACCCTCGTCGAGGGCAACGAGATCTTCCAGG
>CALANQ010000222.1 GCA_937926025.1 uncultured Acidimicrobiales bacterium | reverse complement strand
CCCAGGGCGCCATCGACGCCATCCTCCACCACGGGTCGGAGGAGCAGAAGGAGAAGTACCTCCTGAAGATGGTGTCCGCCGAGTGGACCGGTTCGATGAACCTCACCGAGCCCGACGCCGGCTCCGACGTCGGCGCCCTGCGCACCAAGGCCGTCAAGCAGGACGACGGCTCCTACCGCATCACCGGCCAGAAGATCTTCATCACCTTCGGCGAGCACCCCTTCACCGACAACATCGTCCACCTGGTCCTGGCCCGGACGCCCGACGCCCCCGCCGGCACCAAGGGCATCTCGCTGTTCATCGTCCCCAAGTTCCTGGTGAACGACGACGGCAGCCTCGGCGAGCGCAACGACGTCCACATCGTGTCGGTCGAGCACAAGATGGGCATCAAGGCCAGCCCCACCTGCATCCTCGCCTACGGCGACCGCTCCGACGGGGCCATCGGCTACCTGATCGGCGAGGAGAACGCCGGCATGCGGTACATGTTCACGATGATGAACAACGCCCGCCTCGGCGTCGGCGTCGAGGGCCTCGGCCTGGCGGAGCGCAGCTACCAGCACGCCCTCAGCTACGCCAAGGAGCGCAAGCAGGGCTACGCGCCCGGTGCCGCCCGCGGCGAGAAGTCGTTCATCATCGAGCACCCCGACGTGCGCCGCCAGCTCTTCACCATGAAGGCGTACACGGAGTCGATGCGGCTCCTCGCCTACAAGGTGGCCGAGCAGATCGACGTGCTGCGCTACGGCGCCGACGAGCCCACCCGCACGGCCGCCCAGGAGATGGTCGACCTGCTGATCCCGCTCACCAAGAGCTACTGCACCGACGTGGCCGAGACCGTCACGTCGCTCGGCATCCAGGTGCACGGCGGCATGGGCTTCATCGAGGAGACCGGCGTCGCCCAGTACTACCGGGACACCAAGATCACCCAGATCTACGAGGGCACCAACGGCATCCAGGCCATGGACCTCGTCGGCCGCAAGCTGCCGATGCGCGCCGGCGGCGTCTACAACGACCAGGTCGCCCGCATGAAGGCCACCATCGAGGAGCTCTCGGGCGCCGGCGACGACCTTGCCGTCATCCACCGGGAGCTGGCCGCCGCGGTCGACGCCCTCGAGGACGCCACCGGCTGGATCCTGAACGAGGGCCTCGCCGACCCGGTGCAGGCCCTCTCCGCCGCCACCCCCTACCAGCGCCTCTTCGCCACCACGGTGGCCGGCTGGCTGATGGCCCAGCAGGGCCTGGCCGCCAAGCGCCTCATCGACGCCGGTTCGGCCGACGCCGACGTGGCCGAGGTGAAGCTGGTGACGGCCCGCTTCTTCGCCGAGCACCTGCTGCCGCAGGTCCACGGCCTGGTCGCTCCGGTCAAGGCCGGCAAGGCGGATCTCTTCGCCCTCACCGCCGACCAGCTCTGATCTGGCTCTGATCCAGACCTGATCCAGACCTGATCACAACCTGACGTGCGGGACGCCATCGTGGCTCGGCGCGCTCCGTAGTCCGTTTGGCTCACGAAGCGTTCAGATCGGCCGATGGAACCGCCTGGTGGACCGCACGCAGCTCACTCCCTCCCTCGGCTCGCCGATGGCCACCGGCCTCGGGCGGGCCCGCGCCCTCGGCGCCCTGCAGTCGATCGGCGCCTCGTCCGCCGGCCTCATCCGCGCTGACAGCGTCACCAACGAGGTGTGGCTCACCCCGGACCTGGTGGTCCGGCTCAACCGCGACGCCAGCATGCGGCTCCACCGCGAGGCCGTGCTGTCCCAGGTGCTGCCCGACGAGGTCGGCTACCCGCAGATCATCCAGCACGGTGGCGAGGTGGGCAGCGACTGGCTGGTGGCCCAGCGGCTGCCCGGGATCCCGCTCAGCCGGGCGTGGCCGGACCTGAGCCCCATGGCCCGGCGCGACGCGGTCCACCAGATCGCGGAGCGGCTCAAGGCGGTGCACCGCACGCCGTGCCCCCGGCTCGACGGCCTGCACGACGTGCCCCAGCTGCTGGACCCCGCCCCGTCGGGCAGCCAGGCCGTGCAGCGGCTGCTCAACGCGGTGGCCCGCCTCAGCCAGATGCCGAACATCGACCCGACGTTCATGGCCGACGTGACCCGCATGGTCTCGGACATGGCCCCGGCGCTCGACCCGTTCGACGCCACCACCATCGTCCACGGCGACCTGACGTTCGAGAACATCCTGTGGGACGGCGCCGAGGTCACGGCCCTCCTGGACTTCGAGTACGCCCGACCCGGCCCGCCCGACCTGGACCTCGATGTGCTCCTGCGGTTCTGCGCCCTCCCGCACCTCCACGTGGCGCCGGACTACGAGCACCTGACCAAGGCCGAGGACTACGCCGAGGTGCCGTGGTGGCTGGCCGAGGAGTACCCGGAGCTGTTCTCCCACCCCCGCCAGCTGGATCGGGTGCGCCTCTACAGCATCGCCTGGGACGTGCGCGAGCTGCTCGCCTACCCGCCGCAGGAGCCGCTGGCCCGGCTGCACAAGCACCACCCCTACCAGCGGCTGTCCCAGACGCTGCGCGGCATCCACTACATCGACCGGTTCAACGGCGAGGCCTCGGTCCACTACTGATCTCGGTCGCCCGGTGGGGTCGGCGGCTGGCAGGATCGAGGGATGGGTGACGGCAAGGGAGCTTCCGGCGAAGGCGTGGCGGCTCGGATCCGCGCCGCCTCGTCGAAGCTGAGCCCTGCCCAGCGCCGCATCGCCGACGCCGTGTTGGCCGACCCGCAGCTGGTGGCGTTCGGCACCGTGGCCGACGTGGCCAAGCAGGCCGGCGCCAGCGGCGCCTCCGTGGTGCGCCTGGCCACCCGGCTCGGCTACGAGGGCTTCATCGGGCTCCAGGAAGCGGCGCAGGGCGAGCTGTCGGACCGCCTGCGCCCCGCCGCCAGCCGGATCCGCGACCTGCCGCCGGGCGACGTGGTCGCCCGGGCCCTGGCCACGTCCACCGCCGCGGTGGAGGCCACCCTCGCCGGCATGGACCGCAGCGCGTTCGACCACGCCGTCACCCTCCTGGCCGATCCGGGCCGCCGGGTGGTGGTGATCGCCGGCGACGCCGGAGCGGGGATCGCCGGCCACGCCGGCGACGAGCTGCACATGCTGCGCTCGGGGGTCGAGGTGCTGAGCGGCACGCCGGTGGCCGTCGGCCAGTCGATCGCCCGCCTCAGCCCCGGCGACGTCGTGCTGGCCCTGGACCTCCGCCGCTACGACCGCTGGCTGCTGCAGGCCGTCACCCACGCCGTGGGGGAGGGGGCGGAGCTCATCGCCCTCACCGACGGCCCGGGGTCGCCGCTGGCCAAGGGCGCGCGCGTCCTGCTGGTGGTCGAGGGCGAAGGCATCGGCCCCTTCGACAACTACGTCGGCGCCCTGGCCCTGCTGGCGGCCCTGGTGGCCGGCGTGGCCGAGGCCCTGCGCGACGACGCCACCGAGGACCTCGACCGCGTCGAGCGCACGTGGCAGGCCCTGGGCGCCCTCACCGACGGCTGACCGCCCCTCGGCTCCGAGGGTCTGAGGGTCTGCAATGGGTATTTCATTCTCGTGCTAGTGTGAAACACACGTTTCTAACGCTCGAGGAGGATCCCACCGTGGCCGTCGCAACGCTCCCCACCCGCCGCACGGGGTCCTCGATGATCTCCCCGCTTCCGCCTGCGCCCGGACTGCGGCCCGACGACGAAGCCTTCGTCGCCGACGCCGCCCGGGCCGGGCGGTTGTTCTCCCCGGAACTGGTGGCCGCCATCGAGGCGTTCGCCCACCAGCCCGGCCCCACGGGCGCGCTGCTGCTGCGCGACGTCCCCACCGGCACCGTCCCCGCAACCCCGGCCAGCCCCACGGCGCCCACCAGCAAGGACCTGCGGTCGGAGCAGGTGCTGCTGGCCGTGGCCCGGCTGCTGGGCGAGCCGGTCGGCTACCTGCCCGAGCACGGCGGCTCGATCGTGCAGAACCTGGTGCCCACCAGGGCCGACATCGGCCGCCAGACCTCGACGTCGTCGGGCGTGGACCTGGCGTTCCACACCGAGACCGCGTTCCACCCGCACGGTCCCCGCTACCTGCTGCTGCTCTGCCTCCGGGGCGATCCCGGAGCCGCCACCACCCTGGCGTCCGTCGAGGACCTCCTCCCAGGCCTGCACCCGGACACGGTGGCGACCCTGCGGAAGCCGCTCTTCCGCACCGCGGTCGACGAGTCCTTCGGCGGTCGGCCCGGCGTGCCGTACGGCCCGGCCCGCCCGGTGCTCGGCGGCACCGACGAGCAGCCGTGGCTGTGCTGGGACGAGGAGCTCACCCTCGGCGAGACGCCTGAGGCCCGGGCCGCACACCAGGAGCTCATCGCCGTGGTGGCCGAGCGCCGCCGGGAGATCGTCCTCGACGACGGCGACCTGCTCATCGTCGACAACACCCGCTGCGTGCACGGCCGCCGGCCCTTCCAGGCCCGCTTCGACGGGACCGATCGCTGGCTCCAGCGCAGCTTCGTGGTGGAGAGCCTGGCGCCGTCGGTCACCGAACGGTCCGGCCGCATCATCACCACGTCGTTCGCCGCCTGAGCCCGTCCCGGACGGGCGCCCCGGTCCTGCCGATCAGGCGGGCGGGAGGGCGGCGATGACGGCGTCGGACAACGGCGGCCACGCCTCCAGCGCCCACGGCCCGAAGTTCCGGTCCGTCAGGACCAGCAGGCTGCGGGCCACGGCCGGGTCGACCCACAAGAACGTGCCCGAGGCGCCGAAGTGCCCGAACGTGCCGGGCGAGTTGGTGCGCCCGGTCCAGTGCGGGGTCTTGTAGCCGCGGATCTCGAAGCCGAGGCCCCAGTCGTTGGGGTTCTGCGGCCCGATGCCGGGCAGGATCCCGGCCAGGTCCGGGTACGCCACCGTGGTGGCCTCGGCCAGCGTCTCCGGGTGGATCAGCGTCGGCCGCAGCAGCTCGGCGGCGAACCGGGCCAGGTCGGCGCCGGTGGACCAGGCCCCGTGGGCGAGCGACCCGCCCCGCACATCGGTGTGGTCCATCTTCAGCGGCTCGAACACCGCCAGCTCCAGGTAGTCCGTGGCCGGCATGCCGGCGGCGTGGGCCAGGTGCTCGGCCAGGGCGTCGAAGCCGGTGTTGGAGTAGATGCGCTTGCGCTCCGGCAGCAGCAGCACGCCGGTGTCGAAGCCGTAGCCGCCGGCGTGGGCGAGCAGGTGCCGGACCGTCACCCCGGGCGGGCCGGTGGGCTCGTCGAGGTCGAGCGTCCCCTCCTCGACGGCCACGAGGCACGCGTAGGCGGTGAGCAGCTTGGTGACCGAGGCCAGGCGGAACGAGCGGTCGCCGGGCCCGATGGTGGCGACGGCCCCGCTAGGGGCCACCACGGCGGCGGCGATGTTGGTGGCCTCCCAGCCGCCCGTCTCCCAGAGGGCGGCGGCGAGGCGGGCGTCCTCAGACATCCCACACCATCCCGCCGTCGGAGTCCGCCTCGCCCAGCACCACGTCGGCGGGGGAGCGGCGGTCGATGTGGCCGATCAGCCCGGAGTACACGCCGAAGCCGCACAGCTCCCGCAGGCGCGGGGCGAACGTGCGGGCCACCTCCACCGGGATGCCGAGCTGCTGGTTCTCCTGCTGGCGGATCCAGCCGGCGCAGTAGTTCATGGCCAGGCATGTTCGAGCAGGTCACGCATGGTGTCCAGCTCGTTTGCGGCTGCCTCTGACAGTTCGGAGACGCCGCAGCTGTAGACCCGGGCCATGCCGTAGATGACGATGGCGTCGACCTTCGATTCGGGGACCTTGCCGGTCTCCATTCGGGAGAGGGTCGACACGCTCGGGACGTACCGGCGGGGGATGCCGGTGGCGATGAGGTCGTCGCGGAGGTCGGCGAGGGAGTAGTCGCCTTCCGCCTGGGTGGTGCCGTGCATGGTCCGCCGGTTGCGCAGCTTGGTGGGGAACTCGTTGGCGCTGGTCATGGACGTATTTCTAGTGCATTGCACAATGAATTGCAATATGGATCTTGACGGTCTCGCAATTTGCGTTGCAAACTGCAACGCATCATGGCACAACCTTCCACCTTCCCCCTCCACGACAGGGCGCTGGACGGCAAGCTCGAAGGACTGCTCCGAGACTGGCGAGGCGCGGGCCTGTCGCTCGAGGAGATCACCTTCCGCCTGCGTTCCCAGCACTCCGTCACCGTCTCGGCCGCCACGGTGCACCGCTGGTGCGACGCCCTCGGAATCGCCAAGGCCGACCCGTCCACCCCCACTCCTGAACCCGAGGGGGTGGGGCAGTGAGCCCCACCGCGGCACGCGCCAACCTCGACCAGCTCGACCGCATCGGCTACGACGGACACTTCTCGGTGTACGCCGCCGAACACTGCGACCTCCACCCGCGCTCCGCCAACCAGGTACGCACAGCGGTCGGTCTCGCGGCGAACTGGTCCTACATGCTCAGCCACGCCGACGGCGGGGTGTCGATCGAGGGTGGCGACGAAGCCGGTCATCGGTTGCGCTGGACGATCCACGTCCCCGCCGATCAGCTCGAGTGCCTGCCCGACCACCTGCAGACCGCGATCATCTCCGCACGGAACGCCGAGTCCACCCCCACTCCTGAGGGAGCAGAAGGGTGAGCCTCACCAGGCGGGCGAACGACATCGCAGACCGCACCACCTGTGGCCGAGACGCGGTCGCAGCGGGCGAGTACTCGTCCGACCGGGAAGCCGAACGGGGCATCGCTGGCGACATTCTGTTCCTGGCGTGGCGTCGGAACCAGCAGGTCGACGACGACCAGGTGGTGGCGTTCCTCGATGCCCTCCGCGACGGTTCGTCCCCGCTGATCGCTGGGGGTGAATCGTGAGCGGCGAGCGGCAAGTGCCGCTGAACGAGTTCCAAGGCTTCGGCAAGATCGAGGGCTATTGCGAGCGGTGCGGGCGGAGAGGCTCGGTGGTGTTCGCTGGCGACTCCGAGCGCGGCGAGGGCTTCATCTGCGCCGACGGCAACGGCTGCGTGGAGCGCTCCTGCCCCGACTGTATCCACGGGCTGGCCGACCACCGGAAGGCGTCGAAGGGCGCTGGTTGCCGGGAGTGCGATTGCGGCATGGACTCCGAGCTAGCGACTGCCCCGAACTCGGTTCGTCACCGGCTGGCACTGAACCTGATCGCTGAGCGCGGCGGCATCAACCGCTGCGAGAACTACACCGGCAACCGGACGTGCCGAAGCGCGGGCAGCGGTCGCACCCTGCACGGTGAAGATCACGCCTCCCAGTGGTGCGACGCATGCGTGGCCGACGACGCGCTCGGCGCAGACCGACCGGTCCCGGCATCCGGCGAACGGGACGCCTTCGGGGATCTGGAAGCGATCCTGACCCACGTCGATCCGGGAGGCTGGGGCTACCGGGTGACTGCCTGGGGCGGGCACCCGAACGACTGGGACGACGTGCTGCAACGCATGGCCAACGCCGCCGAGCCGGAAGGCCCACTTCCGGACCTCTGCGTGCTGCCGGACGGACACAAGGGCGACTGCGACATGCGGGCCTTCCGGTTCGGCCACACGGCTCTCGCCGGGCAGGCCCGTCACGCGTACGTAGAGGCCAAGGTGCGGGCGATCGACGCCCTACGGGTCGGCTGGCTGCGGCCCGGCCTGGACGAGCCTCGCACCGCCCACGCTGACCACGCCTACGACGGCTGCTGTGCCGTCTGCCGGTTCAGCGACCAACCGTCCGCACGGCTGGCGGTCATCGCTGCGCTGATGCCCGCCGACCCGTTTGCCATCGTCATGGAGCCCGTGCCTTCGGAGCCGACCCCGCCGCCGAAGTGGGGATCGTCTGAAGGTTTGGCGGCGCTCTGGCGGATCGCCCCGCCCGACACGGCGCGGCTCCGCCGCATGTTCCCGATCAAAAACGACACCGGCGCCTTCCTCCACAATGTTGCCGACTGGATCGACGCAGCTGCACGGCTCCGCTCGGTAGAAGTCGCGTGCGGTCTCAACCCCGGCGAGATCGTCTGCGCTCCGAACAAGCTGGACGACTCGTCCCAATGGGAGTGCGAAGGCCACCCCGGCGATTGGTGGCCCGCTGACCGGATGGGCATGCCTGACCGCCGCGTGATTTGCCGCCCGCGCTCGGATCGGGGGCAGGGATGAGCGGCGACACCTTGGTGAACGCCGAGACCGGCGAACTGATCGCCCAGTGCACCCCGACCGAAGCCCGGTGGATCACCAACCGGCTCCGGACCGCCATCGGTGTCGCAACCGAGCTCTACATCGAGGCGTACGAACGTCGGGCGTGGGCTGCTCTCGGGCACGCCAACTGGGATGCGTACTGCGCCGCCGAGTTCGGTGACTTCCAGCTGAAGCTCCCCCGCGAGGAGCGCGACGAGGCGATCCAGTCGCTGCGTGACGCCGGCCTGTCGATCCGTGCGATCGCCTCCACCGGAGTGGCGTCGAAGAAGACGGTGGAGCGGACGATCGCAGCATCAGGTGTCGCCAAAGAGGACACCTGCACCACCGGCACCGACGGCAAGCGGTACAACGCGGTGTCCCGTGCGAAGGCCAACCGGGCTGCCGAACCGGAACCGGATGCGCCGTCGAAGTGCACCGACGGCTTCGACTGCCCTGCCACACCGGGTGCCGATGGGCTGTGCGCCTGGCACCGCAGCAAGCGTCAGGAACAGGACTCGGGTGGCGGCGGTTCCCGCCCCGCCGCACCCGACGACGGGACCGGGCAAACCGCGCCCCACCCCGTCGCAGGGGAGACGGCACCCTCCGCCGTCTCCCCTGCACTCGAACTCGCAGCCGAACGCGAGCAGATCGCACGCGACATCGTCGCCGCCCGCCGGCTGCTCGAACACGACCCGGCCCGCGTCGTGGAGGTCATGGACCCCGCTGACTGCGAGGTGTGGGCCGCGTTCTACGACGACATGGCTGATGCCGCCTACCGGTTCGGCAACGCCATGAGGGACCGCAACCAACTGAGGAGCGTGCAATGAGCCTGGTACGTGCAGGGATGACCCAGGCGGAGCGATGCCGGTACGTCGCAGACCTGATCGAAGCCCACCCGGAGAACTTCGACATGAACCACCTCGCGACGTCCATCGCCAACGACGACCGGTCGTCCGATATCGAGATCCAGGTCGAGTACGGGGCGCGACCGGACCTCGCCGAGTGCGGCGCGGTCGGCTGCATCGCTGGCTGGACGCTGTCGGTGACGCCCCCGAGCGAGTGCAACGACGCTGCGATGTGGGAGCACATCGCAGGTCCGCTGCTCGGGCTCGACCCGGATGACGCCGTGGACCTGTTCTTCGACTTCGGCCTCGCCGCCCCTGACGCTGCGTTCCTGCTCCGCTGGCACGCTGACGAACTGGACCGGGCATGACGAATCTGCTCGGACCCGCAGAACTGCGACCGATGGTGGAAGCGGTCATCGCCGCACACCCGGACGCCATCAACCCGATGGATGGGGAAGGTCGCTGCCTCTACACGGACATGGGCAACCCTGACCACCACTGCGTCGTCGGCCAGTTGGCGGCTGACGCCGGATGGGGGGTGCCTGGCCCTTTCTCCACCGACGGTGCCGATTGGGCCGCCTTGGACTTCGAGTGGCCGGTCTCCGATGACGGTCGGAAGTTCCTCTCGGACGTGCAGGACCTCGCTGACCGGGCGTCCATGAACGGCGAGCCGTGGTCGACCATCGAGATCCCGGAGGTTCCGGCGTGAAGCTCGCACCCGACCACGACGCTGTCATCGACGACATCATCGAGGTGGCGCACGACGAGGAGACCCTGTCCCGCGACATCGCCGCCCGGATCGTCGACGACATCGAAGACCTCGAGCGGTTCGGCCACGACTGGTCCCGGGCGTTCCTCCGGGAGCTCGCCATCAAGGGGGCCGGGGTGCTGGCCCGCGACTGGCGGCGCCGGCAGGTGACGGTGACGAAGACTCCGAAGGGCACCGATGTGCAGGTGCCGGTGTACGCGGCGGTCCGCACCGCTGACGGGTTCGCCCAGGTGCGGTTGGCGGACATGGACCGCGCCCAGCTGGTCGCCCACCGGGAGCGGTTGTCGGCGCAGCGGAACACGTTGTCGAAGGAGATCGCGTACCTGGATCAGATGATCGAGGTGATGGCGGACCCGTCGGTTGCGACGTTCCGTCAGGCACGGGAGGTGCTGGCCGCATGACGCTGCTGCTGATCGTCTCTCTCCTGCTGCTGGTGGCGTCCTACTTCACCCGTGGCCGACTCTCCGATGTCCTGTGCTGGCTGTCGATGGCTGGGGTGGCGCTGCTGCTCCTGCTGATGTGGTGCGGAGAGCGGGTGACGCTGTGATCACCACCGCAGCGGTCGTCGTG
>CALANQ010000221.1 GCA_937926025.1 uncultured Acidimicrobiales bacterium | reverse complement strand
AGGCTGACCGCAGCGAGCAGGACCGACAGGACGATGAGGCCCATGGCGGCGATCCAGAGGTTCACGCCCTCGGTGCTGCCGCCGTAGGGGCCGCCGTTCATGATGTAGCTGGCGAGCAGCAGGCCCGAGCCGAGCAGCCAGCCCCAGTAGGAGGCAGCGGCGGCCCGGGGGAAGGCGATGGTGTGAGCGCCGACCTGGAGGGGTACGACCACCATGGCGACGCCGATGACCAGCGGGAGGCCCAGGAAGAAGATGGTGCCGACCCGGGCCAGCGTGAACAGCTGGAAGACCGAGTCGGTGTCGAACACCTGGAGGGTCTCGGGCTTGATGCCCTCGACCCCGAACGCCACCCCGAGCCCCACGACGAGGGCGCCGAGGATCAGCGAGGTGACGATGTACAAGCGGCCGATCACCTTGTGGTCGCCGGACCCGAGCACGGCGGCCAGCCCGGTGGGCTGCGAGGGGGGGGGCGAGGGGTCCATCGCAGAGGCCGCGTCGACGGTCTCGGGAGGGGTCTCGGTTAGAGCCATGAGCGCTCTGACCTCACCGTCGCCTGGCCCGACCAGGGGCCGCGCGACGTCTCGTGGGGGTTCATTCCGGTACGGATCGGGACACTAGACGGTGACCCTTGCGGCCAGGAAAAGCCGCGGGTGGAGCCAGGCGCTGCGGTGGGGATCACCGTGCGTTCCTGACCAGCACATCGACCGCCATCGCCCCGAACAGCAGGGTGATGTAGGTGATGGAGTACGTGAAGACCTTCATGGCGCGCTTGGCGTCGGGCTCCTGGAGGAGCTTCACCGCGAACCACGTGAAGGCGGCGCCGAGGGCCAGCGCCGAGACCATGTAGAGGGCGCCCATGTCGGCCACCGGGCCGAACACCAGGGTCAGGCCCCACAGCAGGAGGGTGTAGAGGAGGATGCGCACCGCGGTCTTGTGGATGCTGACCACGGAGGGGAGCATCGGCACGTCGGCGGCGGCGTAGTCGTCCTTGTACTTGACCGCCAGGGCCCAGAAGTGGGGCGGGGTCCAGTAGAACATCACCGCGAACAGCACGATGGGCGCCCAGCTCAGGCTGTTGGTGACCGAGGTCCACCCGATCAGCACGGGCACGGCGCCGGCGGCACCGCCGATCACGATGTTGCTCTTCGACGTGCGCTTGAGCCACAGCGTGTACACGAACACGTAGAAGAGGCAGGCGGCGACGCCCAGGCAGGCGGTGAGCAGGTTCACCCAGTAGGCGAGCCAGGCGAAGGCCACGACCTCGAGGCCGATGGCGAAGATCAGGCCGTTGCGGGGCTTGATGAGGCCCGTGACCAGGGGGCGGTTCTTGGTCCGCTCCATCAGGGCGTCGATGTCGCGATCGACGTACATGTTGATGGCGTTGGCGCCGCCGGCGGCGAACGCGCCGCCGATGATGGTGTTCAGGATGAGCCAGCCCGACGGGATGCCCTGGTTGGCCACCACCATGGTGGGCACCGTGGTGATGAGCAGCAGCTCGATGATGCGGGGCTTGGTCAGGGCGACGTACCCGGCGACGCGCGCTCGCAGCGGTGACGGGGCCGGCTTCAACACGGCCTCGACCCTAGGTCTCGGCGCCGCGCGCGTACGAGTCCGCTGGTCGGCCCGCCGCCTGGCTGCCGGCGCGCGCCCGCCCGTACCCTGGCTCCGTGCTCGATCGCCTCCGTCAACCGGTGTCGCCGGGGGCGTACCGGACGATCACCATGATCGCCCTGGTGCTGCTCGTGGCCATCGTCGTCACCGGCGCCGGCGTCCGGCTCACCGGGTCGGGCCTCGGGTGCACGGACTGGCCCCGCTGCACCGACGAGACGTTCACCCCGTCGTCGGATCTGCACGCCCGCATCGAGTTCTACAACCGCATGATCACCGGCCTGGTCTCGGTGGCGGTGGTCCTCGCCGTGCTGGGATCGATGCGACGGGCGCCGCGCCGGTCGGACCTGGTGTGGCTGTCGTGGGGCCTGGTGGCGGGCGTCGTCGGCCAGATCGTCCTGGGCGGCATCGTGGTGCTCACCCACCTGAACCCGTGGCTGGTGCAGGGCCACTTCGTGCTGTCGATGGTGCTGGTGGCCGATGCGGCCGTCCTCACCCACCGCGCCGGCCTGCCCGACGGCGTGGCCCAGCGGCCCGTCGTCACGCCGTCGCTGCTGCGCTGGGGCCAGGCCCTGGTCGGCCTGTGCATCCTGGTGCTGCTCACCGGCACCCTCGTCACCGGGTCAGGCCCCCACAGCGGCAAGACCGACGCCCCGGAGAACGCCACCCGCGCCCAGGAGCTGTCGGCGGCCCGTGAGGTGAAGCGCCTCCCCATCGCCGTGCACGACGCGGCTCGGATCCACGGCATCACGATGATGGTGTTCCTCGGGGCCACCATCTGGGTGCTGGCGCAGATCCGCCGCCACCAGCCGGCCGGGAAGCTGGCGGCCACCGCGTCGTGGCTGCTCACCGTGCTGATCCTCCAAGGGGCCGTCGGCTACACCCAGTACTTCACCGGCGTCCCGCCCGGGCTGGTGGCCCTGCACATCCTCGGGGCGTCGCTCGTGTGGGTCGCCGTGCTGTTCACCGTGCTGCGGATGTGGGCGCCTCTGGAGTCGGAGGGGTCTCCCGCGGCACAATCGACGGGTGGCACCGAGCACGCCGATCCTGTCCCCCACGGAGATCGCGCGTCCCGATGAGGATCTGGGCCTCGACACCGACCAGCCGTGGATCGTGCTGGTGTGGAACGACCCCATCAACACCATGGAGTACGTGACCCTGGTGTTCCAGAAGCTGTTCGGCTACTCCAAGGAGAAGGCCGAGAAGCTGATGCTCGACGTGCACAACCTCGGCCGGGCCGTGGTGTCCTCGGGCGCCCGCGAGAAGGCGGAGATCGACGTGTTCCGGCTCCACGAGCACGGGCTGTGGGCCACCATGCAGCACGACGAGTAGACGACGTGGCCTTCTTCCGCCGGACCCCTGCGGTCAAGCGCCGTCCCGACGGCGACTTCGACCTGACGCTCGACGCCGACCGGCGCGACGTCCTGGTGTCCCTGCTCCGCCAGCTCGACGAGCTGCTCGACACGGAACCGGACCATCCGAACCTGAAGCGGCTCCGGCCTCCCGCCTACCTCGACGACGACGAGGCCGATGCCGCCTACCAGCTGCTGGCCGGCGAGGAGCTGCGGGAGTCCCGCAAGCAGTCCATCGATGCCGTCATGGCGTCGCTCGGCCGCGACCAGCTCTCCGAGGGCGACCTGTGGGCGTGGGTGCAGGCCCTCAACGGCGTCCGCCTGGTGGTGGGCACCCGGCTGGACATCAGCGAGGACGAGCGCGGCCCGATGTTCCGCCGGGTCCGCGACCCCGAGGACCGGCCGCTGTGGGCCGTGTACGACTTCACCACCGAGCTCCAGCACGACGTGGTGGAGGCCCTCAGCGGATCGGTCAGCTGAAGCAGTCCTTCTGGATGCCCTGCACCAGCAGCTGGCCTTCGTCGGAGTTGAAGTAGGCGCCCTGCGGGTCCTGGAGCTGGTCGATGGTGAAGGCGCCGATCATGCCGTTGGCGAAGCAGGCCGACTCCTTCGGCGTGCGCTTCGCCTCGATGCCGCCCGTGTAGAGGTCGGTCCGGATCACCGGCAGGGCCAGGACGTCGGGGGTGATCTCGTTGCTGGCGGGCTTGGCGTCCTTGCCGGGGTCGCAGCTGTGGAACTGCACGGCGTCACCTTCGGTGGTGACCTCGGCGGTGCCCTTCGGCGACTTCGCCGCCCAGTCCCCCAGCGCCTTGGCCAGCTCCGCCTCGTCCTCGGGCGTGTCGCCTTCGACCGTGGCGTTCATGCACACCGTGTCGTCCTGGCGGTAGACGACGTACTGGTCGCCGCCCCAGCCGTCGACCGCGGCGAGGGCCGCCTTCTCGTCGACGCGGGACGCCAGCAGCAGGTACCAGGCGGTGGGGCCGAACTCGTCGGTCTCGATGACCTCCGTGCCCGCCGGCGCCTCGATGGACACCGACGTCTGGGTGGCGGCGTCGGTGTCGTACACCGTCGGGTCGAACATGACCTCTTCGGTGGGCGGGTCCTGGAGGGCCTTGTCGATGGCCTTCCACTCGTCGGTGGCGTACAGGTAGTCGACCAGTCGGGGTCCGAGGATGTACGGCGACGCGAACAGCGTGGTGAGGATCGGCGGGACCGAGTCGTCGAGCTCCTCGGTGGCGGCGTCTCCGGCCTCGGTCGTCTCCTTGTCGTACTGCTTCTTCTCGTCGGCGCTGAGCTTCTTGTCGATGTAGAGGTCCTCGACCTTGGTGGCGTCGCCCTCGGCGAGCGCCCGCAGCACCCCGGCCTGGCCCGAGGGCAGCCCGTCGATCCGGTCCAGGTCGAAGTT
>CALANQ010000220.1 GCA_937926025.1 uncultured Acidimicrobiales bacterium | reverse complement strand
GTGGCGCCAGGGGCCGGAGCGACCACCGCCACCACCTCCTGGCCCCATGTGGGCGACGGGCGGCCCACCACCAGCACGTCGTAGACGCCCGGGTGGTGCTTGAGGACCTGCTCCACCTCTTCGGCGAACACCTTCTCGCCGCCGGTGTTGATGGTGACGGACTCCCGGCCGTGCAGCTCGACGGTGCCGTCGGCCCGCAGCGCCGCCCGGTCGCCGGGGACCGACCACCGCTGCCCGTCGACCTCCGGGAAGGTGGCCGCCGTCTTGGCCTGGTCGCCGAGGTAGCCCCGGGGAATCCGGCCGCTCTGGGCGAGCCAGCCGATCTGGCCGTCGCCGGGGGAGAGGCGGTGGGTCAGGGCATCGTCGAGGACGGCCGCCGTGGCCGACGGGGCGAAGCGGGTGGAGCCGATCTCGTCGCCGGCCACCGTGTTGGCCACCGCCTGGCGTCCGGACTCCGAGGAGCCCAGGACGTCGACGATGCGGATCTGGGGGAGCAGCTCCAGCAGGTCCGCCCGCAGCGACGGCGAGAGGATGGCTCCGCCGGTGAGCACGAACCGCAGGGTCGACAGGTCCCGCGGCTGGCGGCGCTGCTCGTCGATCAGGGGTCGGGCGAAGGCGTCGCCCACGATGAGCAGGGAGCTGACGCCGTTGCGCTCGCAGCAGTCGAGGATGTCGGCCGGGTCCATCCGGTCGACGTGGTCCTGGATGACGATGGTGCCGCCGTTGATCCACGTGCTGAGCGCGTTCCACATGGCGGCGCCGTGCATGAGCGGCGGCGCCGGGAGCGTGGCCAGGTTCCGGCGCACCGCCGGGGCCACCAGCTCCTCGATGGACTCGTACTCGGTGCCGTCCTTGCGGCGGACGCCGAGGGCCGCCACCAGGAAGTCCGCCTGGCGCCACAGGACGCCCTTCGGGTTCCCGGTGGTGCCACCGGTGTAGAGCACGTACAGGTCGTCACCCGAGGTGACGACCGGTGGCGGTTCCGGCGACGCGGCGGCCAGCGCCTCCTCGTAGTCGACGGCGCCGGGGAGCAGGTCGTCGCCCGACCCGTCGTCGACCCGGAGCAGCAGGGGCCGGCGGCGCAGCCGCGGCAGCACGGCCGCCAGCGTGGCGGCGAAGCAGCCCTGGTAGACGATGGCCGCGGCGTCGGAGTCGAGGAACAGGTAGGCCAGCTCGTCGGCCACGTACCGGTAGTTCACGTTGAACGCCGCCGCTCCCGCCTTGGCCGCGCCGAGCTGGGCCTCCAGGTAGGCGTTGCCGTTGTGGAGGTAGAGGCCCACGTGATCGTGGGGCGACTCCCACCCGGCGCAGTCCGCGAGGGACGTGCGCCGGGTGACGCCGTGATCGATCAGGACGTTGGCCAGGCGGCGGGACCGTTCGGTGACCTGGGACCAGGACCAGGTGCGGTCGCGCCACACCAGGCACGGCCGGTCGCCCAGCTCGGCGGCCAGCCGCTCGTGGATGGCCGCCAGATCGAGCTCCAAGGGAGCTCAGTCGGTGATGGTGACGCTGGTGATCACCACGTCGTCGTGGGGACGGTCGCCGCGCCCGACGGGCGTGGAGGCGATGGCGTCGACGACGGCGCGGCTGGCGGGATCGGTGACCTCGCCGAAGATCGTGTGGCGGTTCAGCAGGTGGGGCGTCGGCGCGACCGTGATGAAGAACTGCGAGCCGTTGGTGCCGGGGCCGGCGTTGGCCATGGCCAGCTTGTACGGGGTGTTGAAGTCGTGCGGGCCGCCGAACTCATCGTCGAACTTGTAGCCGGGGCCGCCGCGGCCGGAGCCGTCGGGGCAGCCGCCCTGGATCATGAAGCCGTCGATGACCCGGTGGAAGATGAGGCCGTCGTAGAACGGCGTCGAGCGGTCCTTGCCGGCCTTCTGGTCGCTGGGGGTGGGCTCGCCCTTGGCGAGGCCGACGAAGTTGGCCACGGTGTTGGGTGCGGTGTCGTCGAAGAGCTCGATCTGGACGTCGCCGCGGTTGGTGTGGAGGGTTGCCTGCATGGTCGGCATCCTGCCACGTGGATCGGACGGAACCGACATGGCGGTACCGTCGCGGGCCATGACGAGCGACCTGGACCTCCGCGAGCGGCGCGAGCTGTGCGATCTCTTCGAGCGCGTCGGGCCCGACGCCCCGACCCTCAGCGGCGAGTGGACCACCCAGGACCTGGCCGCGCACCTGGTGGTGCGCGAGCGCGACCTGATCGGCTCGCCGGGCATCCTCATCCCGTGGTTCTCGGGCATCACCGAGAAGCGGATGGAGCACCAGATCCGGCGCCACGGCTACCAGGGCCTGGTCGACCTGGTCCGCTCCGGCCCGCCGTTCGGACCCATGGCCATCCCGCCGGTCCGCCACCTCGCCAACCTCGTCGAGTTCTTCGTGCACCACGAGGACGTGCGCCGCCCCGCTGGCGAGGGTCCCCGCACCGATCGCCCGGACCTCGACGACGAGCTGTGGTCGATGCTGGGCCGCATGGCACCCCTGATGGTGCGCAAGGCGGGGGTGTCGGGGGTCCGGCTGGTCCTGCACCGGACCGACGGCCGCGAGCACGCGGTCGGGAAGGGCACCGACGTGGTGATCAGCGGTGAGCCGGGGGAGCTGGTCCTCGAGCTCTACGGCCGCCGCAGCGTCGCCCAGGTCGCCTACGACGGGCCCGACGATGCCGTCGCCCGCGTCCAGGCGGCCGAGTTCGGGATCTGATCAGGCCGGCGCCGGCGGTCGCAGCAGCGGCGCCAGGGCCGCCACCACCGCATCGGGGGCCACACCCCGGTTGACCCACGACCCCACCGAGCCGATCACGGCGCTGATGGCGGCCTGCGCCGGCACGTCGCCCGCCTCGGCGTCCTCGGTCAGCGATGCGGCCCATCGTCCGCGGACCCCGTGCAGCGCCGGGTGGTCGATGCCGCCGCTGGCGCCCAGGACGCCCCAGGCGTCCTGCTCCGCCTCCACGAACGAGAACACCCCGTGCACGATGGCGGCGAGGCGCGCCCGGGGTGCGGTGGCTCGGCGCAGGCCGTGGCCCACCCAGGTGTCGAGTCGTCCGACGATCTGCACCTGCACCGCATCGATCAGCCCGCGTCGATCGCCCAGGTAGGTGTGCACCAGCGCCCGCGACACGCCAGCGGCCTCGGCCACCTCGTCGAACGTCAGCAGCAGGGGATCGTGCTCGGCCAGCAGCCGCTCGGCCGCGTCGGTGATGAGGCCGCGGCGCGTGTCGGGATCGAGCCGCGGCGCCCGGGTGCGCCGGGCGGGCGGCGTCGGCGGCTCGGTCAGGCCGAGGCCCCGGCGAGCGTGACCTCGGTGATGGACTCGCCGGGGGCCAGCGGGTGGTGGCAGGCGACGTAGTGGTCGCCCTCGACCTGGGTCATGACCGGCACCTCGTCGGTGCACTGCTGGTCCGCCCGGGGGCAGCGGGTGCGGAACCGGCAGCCCGACGGCGGCGACAACGGTGACGGGATCTCGCCGCCGAGCGTCTGGCGCTGGTCCGGCCGCACGTCGGGGTCCGGCACGGGGATCGCGCTCAGCAGCGCCGCCGTGTACGGGTGCGACGGGTTCTCGTACATGATGTCGGGGTCGCCGACCTCGCACAGCCGGCCGAGGTACATCACAGCGACGCGGTCGCTGATGTTCTTCACCACGGCCAGGTCGTGCGCGATGAACACGAGGGTGAGGCCGTAGCGCTCCTTCATGTCCTCGAGCAGGTTCAGGATCTGGGCCTGGACCGAGACGTCGAGCGCAGACACCGGCTCGTCGCACACGATCAGCTTGGGCTCGGTGACCACGGCCCGGGCGATGGAGATGCGCTGGCACTGGCCGCCCGAGAACTGGTGGGCGCGCCGGCCGCGGGCCACGGCGGGATCGAGCCCGACGGTGA
>CALANQ010000219.1 GCA_937926025.1 uncultured Acidimicrobiales bacterium | reverse complement strand
CCCATCCCTCCACTCTGCCGCACCCACCGGGCAAGCCACTTGACCAGCCGGTCAAGATCGGTACGCTCCGCGGTGATGTCCGCTCCTCCCCTCGGCCGCGTCGCATCGTTCGGGCGCCGCCTGCCCCCGAACCTGCGAACCGTCGCCGCTCGCCTCCCCGGTTCGCTCGCTCCCCCGATCGAGCACGGAACGCCCACCCCTCGGGTGGCGATCATCGGGACCGGCTTCGGGGGCATCGGCATGGCCTGCCGGCTCCGGCAAGCCGGCATCGAGACGTTCACCATCTACGAGAAGGCCGACGCCGTCGGCGGGACCTGGCGGGACAACACGTACCCCGGTGCCGCCTGCGACGTGCCGTCGCACCTGTACTCGCTGTCGTTCGCGCCCAAGACCGACTGGACCCGTCGCTTCCCCGAACAAGCCGAGATCCTCGGCTACCTGAACGAGGTCACCGACCGGTTCGACCTCCGTCCCCAGATCCGGTTCGAGACCGAGGTGAGCGCAGCCACTTGGGATGAGCAGCGGGCGGTCTGGCGCATCGACCTCGCCGACGGCACCGCGGACGAAGCCGAGGTCCTGGTCGCCGCCACCGGCCAGCTCAACCGGCCCCAGATCCCCGACATCGACGGGCTCGACCGCTTCGAAGGCGTCACGTTCCACTCAGCCCGCTGGAACCACGACCACGACCTCACCGGCCGCGACGCCGCCGTGATCGGGATCGGGGCCAGCGCCATCCAGTTCGTGCCCGAGATCGCCCAGGACTGCCGGAAGCTCACGCTCTTCCAGCGCAGCAGCAACTTCGTGGCCCCCAAGCCCGACGGCGCCTTCTCCGAGGAGGCCCGGGAGCGCTTCCGGCGGCACCCGTGGCTCCAGCGCCTGTACCGGCTGTCCATCTGGGTCCGGTTCGACGCCCGGTGGCTCCTGTTCCGCAAGGACTCCCGGCCAGCCCGGATGCTCCGCAAACGCTTCGAGACCGAGCTGTCGAAGGTGGTCACCGACGATGTGCCCGCCGAGGCGCTGCTCCCCGACTACCCGGTGGGGTGCAAGCGGATCCTGATCTCCAACGACTGGTATCCGACGCTGTTCCGCCCCAACGTCCAGGTGGTCACCGACCCCGTCGACCGGGTCACGCCGCACGGGGTGGTGACCGGGGGCGTCGAGCACCCGGTCGACACCATCATCTTCGGCACCGGGTTCGCGTCGACGGGCTTCCTCGCCCCGATCCAGGTCACCGGCCGCGACGGGCGCGACCTCCACGACGAGTGGCGCGACGGCGCCGAAGCGCACCTCGGGATCACGGTCGCCGGGTTCCCCAACCTGTTCCTGCTGTACGGGCCGAACACCAACCTCGGCCACAACTCGATCGTGTTCATGCTCGAACGGCAGATCGCCTACGCCCTCACCTGGATCCGTCGGATGGTCGACGACGACGCCGCCACGGTCGAGGTGCGATCGGCGGCTCAAGCCGACTCGAACGCCCGGCTCCAACGCCGGCTCGAACGGACGGTGTGCGCCGCCTCCTGCCACTCCTGGTACAAGACGGCGACCGGCAAGATCACCAACAACTGGTCCGGGCCGACCATCGCCTACTGGTGGCAGACCAGGCGCCCGGACCGGGCCGACTTCGTCACCACCCGCCAGCCCCGCCGCCACCCCGTCCATTCGGGCGCGGCCGGGCCGCCCGAATAGGGTCGGAGCCGCTGCTCGACACCGTCCGGCGTCGAGCCCAACCGAGCACCGCGCCCCATGCGAGGAGACGTCCCATGACCACCGAGCCCGTACGCGTCGCCGTCACCGGCGGAGCCGGCCAGATCGGCTACAGCCTCCTGTTCCGCATCGCCAGCGGAGCCCTGCTCGGCCCCGACACCCCGGTCATCCTGCAGCTCCTCGAGATCACGCCGGCCCTCGGCGCCCTCGACGGTGTCGGCATGGAGCTCGAGGACTGCGCGTTCCCGCTGCTCGCCGGCGTGGTGAAGACCGATGACGCCGACGTGGCGTTCGGCGACGCCGACATCGCCCTCCTCGTGGGCTCCCGGCCCCGCACCGCCGGCATGGAGCGCGGCGACCTCCTCGCAGCCAACGGCGCCATCTTCACCACGCAGGGCAAGGCGCTCTCCGACAGCGCCAAGAAGGACGTGAAGGTCCTGGTTGTCGGCAACCCGGCCAACACCAACGCCCTCATCGCCATGAACAACGCCCCCAACATCGACCCGCGGCAGTTCACGGCCATGACCCGGCTCGACCACAACCGGGCGATGGCGCAGCTCGCCACCAAGACCGGCACCACGGTCAACGACATCACGAAGATGACGATCTGGGGCAACCACTCCGCGACCCAGTACCCGGACCTGTTCCACGCCGAGGTCAACGGCCAGAACGCCGCCGCCCTGGTGAACGACCAGGCCTGGCTCGAGGGCGACTTCATCCCCACGGTGCAGAAGCGCGGCGCCGCCATCATCGACGCCCGCGGCTCGTCCTCCGCGGCCTCGGCTGCCAACGCCGCCATCGACCACGTCAGCACCTGGGTCAACGGCACCCCGGAGGGCGACTGGGTGTCGATGGCCGTGCCGTCCGACGGCAGCTACGGCGTGCCCGAAGGCCTGATGAGCTCGTTCCCCTGCACCTGCAAGGACGGCGACTGGAGCATCGTCCAGGGACTGGAGCTCGACGAGTTCTCCCGCGGCCGCATCGACGCCTCGGTCGGCGAGCTCGCCGAGGAGCGCGACGCCGTCAAGGAGCTCGGCCTCATCTGATCGGCGGCCGTACGCGTCGAATCGACGTCGATTCGACGCGTACGCACACCAACGGCGAACGAGTACGAGACCGCCCGGGCCGCATCGGCCCGGGCGGTCCTACTTCAGGAACTTGCTGGTGGTGTTGTCGGCCAGGACCTTGCCGTCGGTCTGGCAGGTCGGGCAGTACACGACGGTGTAGGCCCGGTATTCGACGGTTCGCAGGACGTCGCCGCAGCGGGGGCACGGCTGACCGGCCAGGTGGTGCACCCCGCCCCGCGCCGCGGATTTCACCATCTCGTCCTGGGTCCGTTCCTCGGCGAGGGATTCGGCGATGCACTCCTGCACCGCGGCCGCCAGCGCCGCCACTTGCTCGGGCTTGAGCTTCGACGCGTTGGCGAACGGCGACAGCATCGCCCGATGGCAGATCTCGTTCGCCAACCGGCGGCCGATGCCGGCGACGACGTGCTGGTCGCGCAGGACACCGTGCAGGCGCGACGAGCGTTCGGCCAGCAGCGCGCCCCACCCGGCGGCATCCAGCGAGTCGGCATCGGGTCCGAGGCCCTCGATCGGCGGTTGCGCCTCGAGGTCGCCCTCGACGACCCACACCCCAGCCCGCCGCTCGGTACCCGGTTCGGTCAGGAGGAGCGCCCGGCCGTCGTCGAACGTCCACCGAGCGATCCCGCCCCGGGGCTTCGCCGCCTGCTTCTCGTCGGGCTTGAGCCTCCCGCCCTGCATCAGGTGGATGACGAACGTGACCGGCCCGACCTCCATCAGCAGGTACTTGCCCCGTCGCCCGAACGACGCCACCGTCGAGCCCACCGCCACCGCGGGATCGGGCTGGTAGGTCTTCAGAGCCGTGAAGGTGATGGGCCGGAACCCCGCGAGGGTGGCGCCGCCGAAGTCCTCGCCCAGGCGCTCGGCGTGGGCCTGCAGCTCGGGGAGCTCGGGCACCGGTCAGCCCGCCGGAGGAGCTTCGGCGGCCACGACGGGCGGCGCCGTGCTGGCCCGGACCGGGGCGAACACGTCGTCGAGCTGCGCCAGGACGTCGCCGTGGGCGAGCAGCACCCGCAGGTCGCCGCCCACCCGCAGCCGTCCGGTCATGAACGCCCGCTGCGCCGACCCCTGGCCCATGGCGATGGACGCTGCGGTGGCGAAGTCCTGCCGGAACGAGATGGTGGGCGCCTCGGCCGGCCCGGGTGCCACCGACACCGAGCCGTGGTCGAACGCCATGTGGTAGCAGACGTCGCCGTCGGGTCCGCCCGTCACCACCTGCTCGATGGTGAGCGCCACGTCGGCCGTGCTGGTGGCCAGGGTCTCATCGGCGACGGCGGCATCGTGGAGCGCACCGATCCACTCGTCGCTCAGGAACGTCAACATCCCCGCCACGCTACCGGTGCCGTCCCCCTACGATCCCGGCTCACCCGTGGACCGCACCCGCGGACCGCATCCGACGACCACCTCCGTCGTCCGCGCCCGCCGACCTCGCCCGACCCGCCCAGGAGCACCCGTGTCCGAGCCAGAGCCCGCCGCCCCCGCCGCACCGACCGACGAGCACCGCCACGTGCCCGGCGACGAGGAGCTGTGGAGCGAGAGCTGGTACCTCGACTTCTTCGACCCGGATCAGGGGATCGGCGGCTACGTGCGCCTCGGGCTCTACCCGGGCCTCGGCACCGCCTGGTACTGGGGCTGCGTGGTCGGCCCCGATCGTCCCCTGGTCACGGTGATCGACCACGAGGTCGCCATCCCGCCGGGCCGCTCGCACGAGATCCGCACCGAGGGCCTGTGGGCGGACTACACGGTGGAGACCCCGCTCGATCACGTGTCCATCGGCCTCGAGGCGTTCGCGGTCGGCGTCGACGATCCGGCCGACGTCTACGGAGACCTCCGGGGCGACCGGGTGCCGCTCGGGTTCGACCTCGAGTGGGAGACCGACGGCGGCACCTACGCGTACCCCGGCGTCACCCGCTACGAGGTCCCGTGCCGCGTGCACGGCGAGGTGCTCGTCGGCGCCGAGCGCTTCGAGATCGACGGGCACGGCCAGCGCGACCACTCCTGGGGGGTCCGGGACTGGTGGAGCTACGGGTGGAGCTGGACGGCCGGACGCCTCGACGACGGCACGCGGTTCCACGGCGTCGACGTCCGGCTCGGTCCGGACCCGCTGTACGGCACCGGCTACGTGCAGGCCCCCGGCGGACCGGTGCAGGCCATCGACCGGGTGGCGCACACCGCCGTGGTCGACCCCGCCGGCATCCCCACGGCTGGCACCTGGACGGTGGGCGACCTCGAACTGGCGGTGGACCCGATCGCGGCCTCCCCGGTGCTCCTCACCGCCACCGACGGTCGCGTCAGCCGCTTCCCCCGCTCCTGGTGCCGCTTCACCGCGGCCGACGGCCGAACCGGGCACGGCTGGACGGAGTGGAACCAGCCCCAGCCCCGCTGACCGGCCGGTCCGGCAGGAGCGCCACGGCCACGGCCAGCACCGCCGCCACCGCCAGGGCCTGGGCCGCAGGCGAGAAGGTGCCGGTCCGGTCGCCCACCTCGGCGCCCGCCCCGATCAGCGTCACCAGCCCGGCACCGACCATGGCCCCCGCCGCCACGACGGGCAGCCGCGACGACCGTCGGGGCAGCAGCGCGAGCGGAACGGCCAGCAGCACCAGCGGTCCCCCCAGCGCCAGCCCCGCCCCGGCGATCAGCACCAGCACCGCCGCCCGCGGCCACGGGCGCTCGCCGGGCACCGACCAGGGTCGGGAGTCCCGCCGGCCCCGGACCAGGGCGGCCGCCACCAGCCCGAAGAGGGCCAGGGCGCCGATCGCCAGGCCTGCCTGCTGGCTCCTCGCCGGGCGGTAGCGCAGCTCGACGGTTTCGGCGGCGCCGGCCGGGACCCGCCACCCCTGCCGCCAGCCATCGACCCGGATCGGCTCGAGCGTCTCGCCCTGCAGGGTCGCCACCCACCCGTCGTTGGCGTTCTCGGTGGTGGCGAGGATGGCCGCATCGCCCGCCCCGACCTGCACGGTCCGCTGCGAGCGGCCCCACGAGCGCACGGACACGGACCGGCTGGCGGGCGGCGGGTCGACGCCACCGGCCGGCTCCACCACGAGGGTCGATGCCAGCAGGGACCCGGCCGTGGCGGTGACCCGGTGGTCGCCCGGGCGCAGGTCGATCCGGTCACAGGCCTCCCACGGGATCGGGCTGCCGTCCAGCAGCGCCCCGACGGTGGTCGACGCCCGGGTCGGCACCTGGTGGCCATCCAGCGACACGGGCGGACCCTCGCCGCAGTCCAGGGCCACGGCGGTCGAGCGGTCCGGCACCGCCGCCTTGCGCCCGAGCAGCGCCGGAACGGTCACCTCGGCCACGGCCACCTGCCGGGTGCCGTCGTCCGAGGACCCGTCGCCGGGGAAGGAGACGGTCACCGCATCGGTCGTGGTGGCGGGGATCGAGACCCGCCCCGAGGCGTCGAGCGCGCGCTCGAAGGACGCTCCGCCCGCGGTGACCACCACGCGGCTCACCGGGTCGGCCACGCCGTCGAGCACCCGGACATCGACCTCGTCGACCGGGACGGGGCGATCCCACCGCAACGTGATGGCGGGAGCACCGGCCTCCGCGCTGCTGATCCACGCCGTCTGCGGGTCCCCGTCCACGGCGGCGGTCGGGGCGAACGACGGCAGGTCCCGGAAGCTCGACGTGGCCGAGACGTCGATGGCGCCAGCCGGAGGCTGGTCGGTCGCCGCGTCGACCAGGGCATCCAGCTCCGCACCCGGCGCAGCGGTGGCCGTCCCGCGGATCGCGACCTGCTCCGCTCCGGCCCAGCGGAACACCCGATCCAGCTCGCCCTGCTCGTCCCGGCGGATCAGGGAGAACCGGTCGAACCGGTCGCGGGCCAGCGACACGACGTCGGCGCCACCGTCGCCGGGGGACGGGACCACCAGCGGGCGGTGGACCTCGACCCCGCCGATCTCGATCTCGCTGATCCCGACCCGTTCCACCGGACGGGTGCCGACGAGGTCGTCGATGACGACCCGGACCGACCGCGTCGCGCCCGCCGGCGGGTCGACGGTGACCGAGCCGTCGTCGCCGATGGTGCCGGTGACCGACCCCTGGTCGGTCACCACCCGGACGGCGCCGATGCGCTTGCCGGTGGTCTCGGGGATCCGGACGGTGACCGGACCGATCTCGGTGGGTTCGTCCAGCGCCACCTGTACCCACTCGCCGACCACCGCCGATGCCGGTCCCCACGCAGTGGACGGGTTCCGGTCGAACGCGGCGTACGGCTGCTGCTCGGGCCGCAGGGACTGCCCCGGCTCACGGCTGTCCGACAGCGACGCGGCACCGTCGACCCGTGCCGAGGTGAGGCCCTTGGGTCGACCGTCGGGCCAGCGGTCCTCTGGCGTGGTGCCGGTCAGCGGCGACACCTCGTCGGGCGTCAGCGTGTAGGTGGCGTTGTCCCGGATGGCGCCGAACGCCACATCGCGGCGCCGGGCCGTGTCGGTCGCGACCCGCAGCGGCGACGGCAGGTCCTCCGCGCCGTCGTCGACCGCCAGCACGACGGCCCGGCCGTCGGTGAGCTCCGGGTCCAGATCGAGGATCGCCTCGGGGCCGCCGCTGGTCACGGCGGCACCCTCCGCGGGATACGCGGTGGCCCGGATCACCGGGTCGGGCACCGCGTACACGTCGATCGAGCGGTACGCCTCGGACGCGGCCTCGCCGGGACGCGAGGCTGTCCGGTGGTCGCCGCCGACCTCGGTCATCACCGGCCCGAACGAGGCCACCAGCTCCAGCTCCGGAGCGGTGGCCAGCACCCGCCGCACCGACGCCGGGCTCGGCCCGCCGGTGCGGACGGGGTCCAGGTCGTTGCGCACCAGCAGGTAGCGGACGCCCCCGCGCTGGAGGGCGGTGACGAACCCCGGGGGGACGGACTCGGTCTGCAGCGCACGGTCGACGGCGTCCAGCAGGCGGGTCGACCCGTTGCCGCCCAACGGGATGAGGTCCCGAACGGCCCAGTCGGTCCCCTGGATGGACGACAGCGGCTCGTCGAGCGGGCGGCCCCACCGGTACTCGGCGAACGCCGACCCGGGCACCAGGAGGGTGCGTCCGCCGGCGTCGTGCTGCTCCAGCCAGGCACCGGCCTGGCGCCACGCCACGGGCACGTCGGCGAACGAGCCCGGCGCGGTGAGCTGGCCCCGGGCGGCGGGGGCGACGGCGAGGCCCACCACGATCAGCGCCACGGCGGGCACCGCGACCAGCTGGCCCCGCAGGCGGCGAGCCGGTGCGGGGCGGGCCGCCACGGCCGCGGTGGCCACCGCCACGAGGTGGCCGAGGCCGACCGCGAGCGGCAGCCGGACGACGGCCGAGAACTTGTGGACGTTGCGGAACGGCACGAGGGGCCCGTCGAGCAGCGCCTGCACGACGTCGGAGAACGGTCCGCCCCAGGCCCCGTGGTAGCCGATCCCCATCGCCACCGCCCCGAGCACGAACGACGGGAGCAGCCAGCTCCGACCGGGGGCATCTCGCCGGGCCAGGCCCCACAGGCCGGCCGCCGCGACCAGCGCCGAGCCGACGATGGCCACCCGGTCCGCGGTGAGCGCCCACCCTCCCGGCAGCCACGGCCCGGCGTCGGTCTGGATGAACGAGAGCCAGTTGCCCGTGCCCCGCAGGACCTCGGTCCCCGACTCCGTCCACGTGGTGATCGACGACTGCTCGGTGAAGTCCGTGAAGCGCAGCCCGTAGCGGACGGTGACCACGAGCGGGATGAGCCACCAGAGGGTGGCCGCCACCACCCCGACCGCCCACCACCCGGCCAGGCGCCGCCTCGCCGCGCCCGGTTCTCGGGTGGTGAACCACACGAGGACCAGCGGGAGCACGGCGAACGCCGACGCCCCGTTCACCCCGCCCATCGCGGCCACCGCCAGCGCCGACCACGCGGCCACCCGGCGGGGCCGGGCGCCGTCGCGGGCGCCCAGCAGGGGGACCAGCACCCACGGGGCCAGCGCGTACGGCAGCTGCCCGGCGGACTGGAACGCGGTGACCGCGACGGTCGCCGGGGCCAGCGCGTACGCCCACGCGGCCACGACCCGCCCCCCGGCGGTGGACACCCCCACCGCTCGGGCCACGCGGTGGGCGCCCCAGAGCGACGCCAGCACGACCAGCGTGATCCAGGCGCGCTGCACCATCCACGGGGGCAGGGCCACGGCTCGGCCCAGCGATGTGAACGCCCCCATCGGGAACAGGTACCCGACGGCCTGGTTCTGGACGCGGCCGAAGCCGGCCGACGGATCCCAGGGGCTCAGCGCCCGGCCGAGGTAGGTCACGGGGTCCAGGAGCACGTCGAGCTTGGTCTCCGGGACGATGCGGCCGGGGGCCTGGAGGAACACCAGCGCGGCGATCGCGATGGACGACAGGCCCATCGCGGCGCGCTCGCGCCCGTCCAGCCCGACGTCGTCCATCGGCTCGGGTCTAGTGCAGCCGGATCGCCCGGTACCGGACACCGCCGTGCCGCCGGCGCCCCAGCCCTACGATGCCGCGATCGACGCCGGTCCCACCTCCGCCGCCTCCACGGTCGTCCCGACCACCCGCTTCCCCACCTTCGAGGGCCTCCGGGCCCTCTGCGCCTTCGGCGTGCTCGCGTACCACGCCGGCACCTTCACCGGCGTGACGTGGGGCCGCGATGCGTCCATCGGGGGCCTCGGCCCCTGGGTGCAGCACCTGAACGTGGGCGTCTCCATCTTCTTCGTGCTGTCGGGCTTCCTGCTGTTCCGGCCGTTCGTGCACGCCCACCTGAGCGACGCGCCCCGGCCGCCGATCCGCAGCTACCTGTGGCGCCGGATGGTGCGCATCTACCCGGCCTACTGGGCGGCCCTGTTCCTCAGCACGCTGATCCTCGACCTGAACCTGGGTGACTGGTGGGGGCACGTGCGCTTCTACTCGCTGATCCAGATCTACTGGGGCGACACGGTCCTGGGTGGTCTGGTCCAGGCGTGGACGCTGGCCACCGAGGTGTCCTTCTACCTGTTCCTGCCCGTCTGGGTGCTGGTGGTGTGCCGCGGCGGCGGCACCACCGCGCAGCGGGTGCGGCGGCAGTACGCCGGCCTGGCCGTCCTGTACGGGACGGGGATCGTGGTCCGGGGCCTGCTGCGCGCCGGCGACCACAGCATCGGGTACGGCACCCTCGCCGCCAACTGCGACCTCTTCGCCATCGGGATGGCGCTCGCGGTGGCCAGCGCGGCCGCCCAGGTCCGGGACCGGGCACCGGGCGGGCTGGCCCGGACCCTGGGCGAGCAGCCCGGCATCGCGTGGATCGCGGCCGCGTGCTGCTACGCCGGGGTGATCTCGCTGCGGTACCCGTACGGGTTCGATCCGCCGACGGTGAGCCAGGAGGTCCTCCGCGAGGTCCTGTTCGGGTTCATCGCGGCGCTCGTGGTGGCACCCGGCGTGTTCGGTCCGCAGGACCGGGGCGTGGTCCGCCGGGTGCTGCGGTGGCGCCCGCTCGTGGCGGCGGGGATCGTGTCGTACGGCATCTACCTCTGGCACCTGACGGTGATGATCGAGCTGGACGAGCCCGGGTCGTTCATCGCCCCGCCGTCGTTCGCGTCGCTCACCCTGTGGACGGCGGTGATCGCCACGGCCATCGCGGCGGTCAGCTGGTTCGCGATCGAGCGACCGCTGCTGCGCCGGGTCCGGCGGGGGAGGCGGTCGCTGCAGTCCGAGGCCCCGCCCGCGGCGCCCTCCGTGGAGCCGGGCTGACGGAACGATCGTCTAGGGTCGCCCCCTGACGAATGCTCTGGTGGACGCCCGCCGGAGCCCTGCTGCCGAGGAGCGGACGTGAGCGACTTCGACGACGAGCCCACCGAGGGCCGCGAAGCCACCGACGAGGCGGCGGACGCCCCCGACGCGGCCCCGGCCCGGGCCCCGCGTTCCAAGCCGGTCCCCGACGACGACTGGGACGACGACTGGGACGACGAGGGCACCGGGCGCGAGGGCAAGCGCGACCTCACCCTGGTGTACGCCGTGGTCGCCGCGGCCATCGTGATCGTCGTGGCCGTGGTCCTGACCCGGCCCAAGGACGACAACAACTCGACCAGCAACAACAACGCCAACGCCGCCGCCACCACCGAGGCCCAAGGGATCGTGAAGAACTGGCAGGGCGCGGTGGGCGACGCGGTCGGCAAGGACGGCGCCGACGCCCAGAAGCGGGCCGAGAGCGAGCCGGGCGTCTACATCTGGACCGACTTCGGCGGGTGGCACCTCCGGTCGAACAACTCGCAGGACGCCGTCGTCACCGTCGCCGCGGACCAGGTCCGGGTGAAGAAGACCGACGACGGCGACGACAGCGACGAGAGCGCCGACACGCCGTTCTCCACGGAGACCACCGTCACCCTGCCCGCCGGCGACGGCAAGGAGGGCGACGGCCTGGACCTCGGCCACGTTCACGGTGACGATCGATGGCAAGAACATCCCCGCCGACCAGATCTTCCTGGGCGGCGCCGACGGTGTCGCCGATCAGAACCCCGTGACGTTCGTCAAGTCCTAGTGGCTGCCGTCGCGCCGCCGGCCCCGATGGATCGCACGGACGCCGCCCCCGCCGGCGTCCGGCGCTCCTGGCAGATCTTCCAGGCCATGCGGCGCGAGCAGACCGACCCCAATGGCACCTACGAGTTCCTGGCCACGGACACGGCCCGCCTCCTGGGCACCTACCTCGACCTGCCCGGTGCCGTGGCCATCGACGTGGGCGGCGGCCCCGGCTACACGGCGGAGGCGCTGCGCGCCGCCGGCGCGTCGGCCTTCACCGTCGATCCGTTCGCGGAGGAGCTCTCCCTGCACGGGCGCACCCCGGTCGACGCGGTGGTGGGCGACGGGCTCCGGCTGCCGATGGCCGACGGTGCGCTGGACCTGGTGTGCACCCTGAACGCCCTCGAGCACGTGCCCACGCCCTGGGCGTTCCTCGACGAGCTGGTGCGGGTCTGCCGGCGGGGCGGCATCGTGTTCGTGGGGGTCACCAACTGGCTGTCGCCGTGGGGGGGCCACCAGACCTCGCCGTGGCACTACCTCGGTGGCGAGCGCGCCGCCCGCCCGTACGAGGCTCGCCGGGGCGTGCCCCCGAAGAACCGCTACGGCACCTCCCTGTTCCCCGTCGCCATCGGCGACATCTTGAGCTGGGCGGGCCGCTCGGCGGACGTGCGCGTCGTCGACGCCTTCCCCCGCTACTACCCGCGGTGGTGCCGTCCGCTGGTCCACGTCCCTGCGGTGCGGGAGGTCCTCACCTGGAACCTCGGCCTCGTCCTGGAGCGTCGATGACCGATCCTGTGCTGCCTTCGGAGCCGACCGCCGCCGACCGTCCGATGGTGTCGGTCGTGGTGCCCGTGAAGGACTCCATCCGCACCATCGAGGCCTGCCTCCGGTCCATCCGGGCCCAGACCTGGGAGCCCCTGGAGCTGGTCGTCATCGACAACTTCAGCACCGACGGCACGTGGGAGGTCGTCCAGGAGCTGGCCACCCACGCCGAGCAGGCCGGTCCCGAACGCAGCGCGCAGCGCAACCTCGGGGTGGAGCGGGCGCAGGGCCCGTGGATCCTGTGGATCGACGCCGACATGGAGCTGCCGCCGACCATCATCGAGCGGGCCATGCAGGCCGTGGCCGACGAGGAGGCCGACGGGGTGTTCATCCCCGAGGTGACCGTCGGCGACGGCTACTGGACGGCGTGCCGGGCCCTGGAGCGCTCGTGCTGCGTGGAGGAGATCCTGGTGCAGTCGCCGCGCCTGGTCCGCCGTGAGTACCTCCGTGACTCGGGCGGGTTCCTGGAGTCGCTGTCGGGCACCGAGGACGCGGAGCTGCGCAGCCGCATGATCCACGACGGCTGCCAGCTGGCGTGGATCCCCGACCTCATCGTCCACGACGAGGGCCGGATGTCGCTCGGGTTCATCTGGTCGAAGCGCTACTACTACGGCCGCGGGCTCAAGAAGTACCGCGCCCAGCACCCGGGTGCGCTCAGCGAGCAGGCCGGGTCTGCGGTGGGCGCGTACCGGCGGCACTGGCGGCGCCTCGCCGCCCGGCCGGCGGTGGCAGCCGGGGTGGTGTTCATGCGGGCGGGCGAGTTCGCCGCGTACGGGATCGGCGCCGCGCTGGGTGCGCTGGAGCGCCCCGACGGGTCGTCGTGACCGCCGTGGCGGAGGCGGGCGCACCGTCCGCCCCCGACGCCGGCACCGACGGGGGACCTCCGGGGCCACCCCCACCCGATCGCCCCCCTCGCGTCCGCTGGCCCGAGGCCACCTTCCTCGTCGTCGGGACGATCCTGCTGGGCGCCGCGGTCATCGGCACCCGCTGGGGTGTGTTCACCCCCGACACCCGGCCCGACCTGTACCAGAACCCGGCCGGGTTCCTCCGTTCCACCGTCCAGGCCTGGGTGGGCGGCGCCAGCGGCCTCGGCCAGGGCAACTTCAACGCCGGTGCGGCCCCCGTGGCGGCGGTGGTGTGGGTGATCCGCACGCTGGGGGCGCCGGCCTGGCTGGCCGTCCGGGTGTGGCGGCTGCTCGTCCTGCTGCTGGGCGCGTGGGGCGTCCGCCGCTACCTCGGTGCTCTGATGGGGCGCCGCCTGTCGGTGCAGGCCCGGCTCCTGGCCACCGTGTTCTGGGTCGTGAACCCGTACGTGATCGTGGCCGGGAGCACCACGCCGATCCTGCTGCCGTACGCCCTGCTGCCATGGACGATGCTGGCCTTCCTGCGCGCCACCCGGTCGCCGCGGTCGTGGCGCTGGCCGGCCCTGTTCGCGCTGGCGTTCTTCGCCCAGACGGGGCTCAACGCCGGGGTGGTCCCGTTCTTCCAGCTGCTGGCGCTGCCGGCCCAGGTGGCGCACGCCCGCTGGATCGAAGGCCGCAGCTGGCGCGACCTGCTGCGGGTCACGGTCCGCTGCGGGGTCTTCTGCGTGGCGGTCTCGCTGTACTGGCTGCTGCCCTCGTTCCTGGCCAGCAGCACGGGTGCCGGTATCGCCAGCGGCACCGAGAACCCGGTGGACGTGGCCCGCACCTCGTCCTACGCGGAGACCGCACGCGGACTGGGGAACTGGCCGCTGTACGGGCGGGCCGGCGAGCGCGAGTTCCTCGGCGACTACACCACGTACCTGACCAACCCGTTCGTGCTCATCGCCACCTTCCTGATCCCCGTGCTGGTCGGGTTGGCCCTGTGGCGATCCCGGGCGCGCGAGCGGCTGCTGGTGGTGGTGCTCCTGGCGTTCGGCCTGCCGGTGATGGTCGGCATGTTCCCGCCCGACGACCCGTACCCGATGGGCAGCTTCCTCTCCACGGTGTTCGACAAGGTGCCGGCGTCGCTGGCGTTCCGCACCACCAACAAGGTCGGTGCGGTGGTGGTGCTGGCCGAGACCATCGCCTTGGTCATCGGCTGGCGCACCTGGGAGGGTCGGGCCCGCTCGCGGCGCCCGCGCCTCCGGGTGCCGGCCGCCGCCGGCATGGGGGTGCTGCTCCCCGGCATGTCGGTCCCGCTGTGGGACGGCGGCCTCTACCCGCTGGGCTACCGCATCCCGGGCTCGTGGGAGCGGGCCACCGACCGGCTCGACGAGGACCGCCAGGAGACCCGCGTGCTGGTGGTCCCGGGCGGCACGGGCGGCAACTACCGCTGGGGGATGCGCAGCCCCGACGACCTGTTCCCGTCGCTGCTCGACCGGCCGGTCGCGGTCCGCAACACGGTGGTGGGCCGGGGCGATCCCACCGGCAACTTCCTGTCCAGCTTCGACCTCGCCCTGGCCCAGGGCTCGCTCACCGATGCCACGGTGTCCACCACCGCCCGGTACCTGGGTGCCGGTGACGTCCTGGTGCGCAACGACCTGCTCACCGAGGAGATCGGCGGTCCCGCGCCGTGGGTCGTGGTGAGCCAGGTGAAGGCCGATCCCGGCCTGGAGCACACGGCGTCGGACGGCCGGGTGGGGTCCAACACGGTCCCGGGCAAGAGCGGCAGGGCCACCAAGGCGATCCGCCGGTTCGATCCCGACGACGCCCGGCTCCGGCCGATCATGACCTACGAGGTGCTCGACCCCACGCCCCCGGTGACGGCGGCGCCCGCCGTCTCGCAGGTGCTCACGGTCGGTGACGGGGAGGCGATGCCGGCCATGATCAAGGCCGGCATCGTCGACGGCACGCAGCCGGTCCAGTTCCTGGGCGATCTGGACGACGAGGCGTTCGCCGACGCGGTGGCGCGCGGTGGCCGGGTGGTCCTCACCGACACCAACCGGCGACGGGCCTGGGACATCAACCGGGTGGCCAACGCCACGTCGCCGACGCTCACGGCCGGCGCCGACATCCAGGCGCTCGATGCGAGCGGCAACACTCCGTTCATCACCAACGGGTCCAAGGTGGGCGCCACCCGCGACGGGTTCGGCCTACACCCGTACGGCCGGCCGTCGAACGCGTTCGACGGCGACCCGTCCACGGCGTGGATCACGGGCGGCTTCGGCACGGCTCGGGGCAAGAGCGTGTGGATCGAGTTCCCCACGAAGCGGCTCATCGACGAGGTCGTCATCACGCCGTGGGACGGCTCCACGCCCTCGACGGTGTCCGCCGTGCGGGTCCAGGTGGGCGACAAGCAGGTGACGGAGGCCATCACGCCCGGACAGGACGTGACGGTCGGCATCGAGCCCAGCGTCGCCGACCGGGTCGAGGTCACCATCCTCGACCAGACCGGTGGCGACAACCCGGTGGGCATCAGCGAGATCGCCATCGATGACACCACCGTCCACAACGTCACCCGTGCCCCCAAGACGCTGAACCGCTTGGCCGATGCCGCCGATGCCGACACCCGCGAGCGGCTGGCCGCACTGCCCTTCGACGTGGTGTTCACCCGGGAGCGGGGATCGGTGTTCGATCCCAACGACGACGAGGAGTCCCAGCTGGAGCGGCGGTTCGAGACGCCGGACGATCGGGAGTACACGTTCGCGGCATCGCTCGGGGTGGCCGAGGTCTCCGACGAGGTGGTGGCGGCGGCCCGCAACGGCGACCGGCCCTGCTACCGGGTCGGGGTGCTCGACGGTGACTGGATCGAGGCGCGCATCGTGTCGAGCCGGGCGGAGATCGCCCGAGGCGAGATGCGGGTCGAGGGGTGCGAGCCCCTCGCCATCCCGGCGGGCGAGCACCAGTTCGCCACCGTGTACGGGTGGCGGTTGAACACGGTGCGCCTGGCGTCGGAGGGCACGGCGTCGGCACCGGTGCCGGACCCCGCAGCTGCGGTGGTCGACATCACCGACCGCAGCGCCACCCGGGTGGACATGCAGGTGCCGGCGTCGGCCTCCGGCGACCGCTTCCTCCGCCTGGGCGAGGCCTACGACGACCGCTGGACCCTCCGCATCGACGGCGAGGACGCCGGGCCGCCGATCCTGGTGGACGGCTACTCCACCGGGTGGCTCATCGACGGGGACGCGCACCACCTGGTCGCCACCTTCGGCCCGCAGGCCGCGGTGCAGGTCACGTTCGCGGCCTCGGCGCTGGGCGTGGTGGGCGTGACCGCCATCGCCCTTCTGCCCGTGCCTCCGGCGCTGGACCGCCGCCGCCAGCGTCGGGAGCAGGCCCCGGCCCCCACCGCACCCCCGGCGGGAGGTGCGCCGTGACCGATCCCGATCCGCAGGTGGTGGCGGTGGCCTCGCCGCCTGACGACGCGGAGGTGGCCCCGGTCCGGCCCCGCCCGAGCGCCCGAGCCGTGGGCATCTGGCTGGTGCTCACCGGGCTGGCGGTGGCCCTCGACGGCCTCGTGGGCGGGCTCACGCTCGTGATCATCGCCGTCGTCCTCCTGGCCGGCATCTCGATCCGCGTCCTCGGCGGGCTCGGGGTGATCCTCCTGGCGCTGGCGCCGATCGCGTTCCTGGTGGAGGGCGTCCCCACCGCCGACGACATCTCCCCGGCCATCGTCATCCGCTCCTTGCTGCCGCACCACCTCACGTTCGCCGGCCTGGTGCTGGTGGGGGCGTTCGCCGTGCTGGACCTGGCGCCCCACCTGCGCGACTGGGCCTCCGCCGAGCGCGCACCCCAGGACGACGGCCCGCCGCTCGGGGCGGTGGGCGGTGTCGTGGTGGTGGCCGTGGTGGCGCTCGGTGCCCTGCTGGCCTGCCGGGCGGTCCTGGGGGCGTGATCGCCAAGCTCCTGGACCGGGCGCGGTCATCGGGGCTCCTGCAGGGCTCGGCGTGGATCCTGGTCGGGCTCGCCATCCAGGCCCTGCTCGGGTTCGTCTTCTGGCTGCTCGGCGCCCGGGTGGCGTCCAGCAGCCAGCTGGGTGAGGCCACCGCCCTGTTCACCGCGATCCAGTTCGTCAACTACGCGTCGGGGCTCGGGCTGACTATCGCCCTCGCCCGTCACGCCACGCTGCAGAACCGGGACTCCGACGCGCTGTTCGGGTGGTCCGTGGTGGCCACCGTGGTGTCGTCGGTGGTGGTCGGTTCGCTGTACCTGGCCCTCGTCGACACCAGCGCCACCCGGCTGGTCAACGGCTCCTTCGGGTCCTGGGCCCTGTTCTGCCTGTTCACCGCCGGCACGTCGGTGATGCTGCTGGCCGACGTGCGGTTGATGGCGGCCCGGCGGTGGGGCTGGCTGGTCGGGCGCATCGCGGTGGCCTCGCTGGTGCGCCTGCCGCTGGTGCTGTGGGACCCGGGCCTCGATCCCGCCACCTGGCTGTACGTGCTGATGCTCGCGCCGCTGGCGCTGGTGGGCGTGCTGTCGCTGGTGTTCCTCGGCCGGATGGGCGGCGGTCGCATCACCCTCCACCGTCCGCGCTCGGTGGGTCCCTTCGCCCGCTACGCCGGGGTCAACTGGGTGGCCACGCTGGCCAGCCAGGCGCCTCAGTTCGTGCTCCCGCTGGTGGTGGCCCAGAGCGTGCGTCCCTCGGTGAACGCCAGCTTCTTCCTGGCCTGGACGGTGACCTCGATGGTGTTCCTCCTGCCGGCGGCCATCGCCCAGGTGCTGCTGGTGGAGGGCGGCAAGGACGCGCAGGTCACCGAGGTCGCCGGGGTGCCCGGCTCGGAGCGGGAGCGCGAGGCGCTGGTGTTCTCGCTGGGCCTGGCGGTGCTGGCGTGGCTGGGGTCGCTGGTGGTCGGGCCGGCCATCGCCGCGGTCTTCGGGTCGGACTACAACCGCCTGGCGCGCCTCCTGCCGACCCTGATGCTGGCCGGCATCCCGTGGGCGCTGGCATCGATCCGGCTGTCGGAGGCGCGCATCCGCAAGGACCAGGCGGCGACGGTGGCCATCACGCTCACGCTCGGCCTCACGATCCTGGTGCCCACCATCGTGTTCGTCCCGTCCGGCGGCACCACCGCAGCGGCCACCGCGTTCGTGGTGGGCAACTTCGCCGGTGCGCTGGTGGCCAGCGCCATGCACGAGCGCTGGCGGCGGTCGAGCCGGACGCCGGCGCTGGTCACCTGATCTCGAGGTGGGCGCGGACCGGCCGGTGGTCCGACCCGGCGGGCGGGAGCACCTCGGCGGAGCGGACGTGCACCGACGGTGACACCAGGATGTGGTCGAGCTGCGAGTGGGGTCGGGCGGCTGGCCAGGTGCGGCCGCGCACCGCCCGTCGGTGCCCGTGCAGCGCCCCTGCGGCGAGCGGGCCCCACAGGTTGCAGTCGCCAGCCACCACCGACGCGCGGTGGGTGGGCAGGTAGCCGTCGAGGCGCCGCAGCTGGGCCAGGGCGTTGGGCAGCGCGAACGAGAGGTGCAGCGCGGTGGCCGTGAAGGTGGTGCCGCCGACAGCGATCTCGGCGAGGATCGCTCGGCGGTGGGCCACGTCCCACCGTTCGACGATCCGGCCCAGGTCGACGATGCGGGTGCTGCGGATCGGCAGCCGGCTCAGCAGCGCCACCCCCCAGGTGCCGGTGGCGGCGCTCGGGTCCGGGGTGATCTCGGGCTGGGGCACCACGAACGACGGCGACAGGGGCACGTGGACCAGGTGGTAGCCCAGCTCGGCGGCCGTCCGGTCCAGCCCGCTGCCGCCGTCGGTGGGCTCCCACAGCTCCTGGAGGCAGATCAGGTCGGTGTCGAACCCGGCCACCACCGCGCTCAGGTCGAACGGTTCGTCGTCGACGGTGAGCCCCCAGCGGGCGTTGAACGAGGTGAGGGTGAACGCGGTCATGGTGGGTGATCCGACCCCGTCGGGATGGGTCCGGCGCCGTGAAGCGTGCTACGAATCCGTGCTCGTCGGCCACCCCGGGGTCGGCACCTGGTGGGCCCGGGATCGAAAGGACGTGCATGGACGAGACGGAGCGAGCGGATCTCGACCTGCTCTGGCTCACCCTGCCCGAGTCCCGGCCGGGTCGGGAGCTCTCGTGGCTGGCCGCCATGCCCGATGCCTCGGTCACGGCGGTAGGTGAGACATCCACCGGCGATCCGGTGCCGTTCATCGAGCGTCCGTACCGCCGCCTCACCCGCCGGTTCGTGGAGGCGGGGGCGCTGGCGTGGTTCCGCGACCTCGACACGGTGGACACCGGGCGTCCGGTGGACTGGGTGGCGTCGTTGGAGCTGTGCGCGCTGGTCACCGGCCAGGCCCGGCCCCTGGCGAAGCGGCTCGGTGCTCGGCAGGCGATCCTCACCTGGGGCAACGACGCCCGCAACCCGCTGTACCGGATCCCGCCGTACCACCAGGCGCTCAAGCGCTCCGAGGGCGTCGACCTGGTGGTGTGCCTGATCGAGGCGGCTCGAGACCACTGCCTGGAGCTGGGCTACTTCCCGGAGCAGCTCGCGGTGGTCCTGCCGCCGCTGGACACGGAGCGCTTCCATCCGCCGGCCGAACCGGTGGAGGAGCCGATCGCCGCGTTCATCTCGCCGCTCGCCACCAACAAGGGCATCGACCGGGTGCTCGACGCCTGGCCGCTGGTCACCGCCGAGGTGTCCGAGGCGAAGCTGGTGGTCGCCGGCCGGGGGCCGCTGGAGGGGCTGGTGCGGGAGCGGGCCGCCCAGGACCGGTCGATCGAGTTCCTCGGCTCGCTGCCCGGGGACGGGGTGGCGGAGCTGCTGCGCACCGTGTCGACGTTCGTCACCGCACCCCGGCCCACCCGGGTGTGGAACGAGCAGTTCGGCCTGGCCTACGTGGAGGCGATGGCCAGCGGGGTCCCGGTGGTCACCACCGAGTGCGGCACCAACCACGAGGCCGTGCTGGCGCCCAGCATCCGCGTCCCCGACGACGTGTTCGCGCTGGCCGAGGGGATGATCCACTTCCTGGGCGACCCCGGCCTGCGCCGGTCGATCTCCGGCGAGCTCCGGGATGTGGTGGTGGCGCGCTTCGAGCGCCGCCAGCAGCTGGCCGCCCTGCGGGCTGCGTTCGACGCCGCCGGCTGACCCGCCGGCGTGCCCGCCGACCGGACCGGCGGGCACTAGCCGCCGGGCTGCTGGCTCCGGGACGCAGCGACGATGGCCGTGACCTGCGGGATCAGCCAGTTGTTGATGGCCCGGGCACCGGCACCCTGGAAGTGCAGCCCGTCCTCGCGGAGATCGACGCCGTCGATCTCGGTCTTGCAGGCCTCCTTGGGCGGGCAGACGTACGACGCCAGGTCGATGACCGTCACGCCCGGCGTGGCGGCGGCCAGGTCGTCGAGCACCTGGTTGGTGCAGCGCACCCGCTCGGGCATGCCCGGCTCCACCTGGTCGAGCACCCAGCTGAGCGACGTTCCCGGCGCGGTCAGCAGGATCACGGGCGCCCCGGAGGACTGCAGGTCGCCGACCAGGTCGTCGAGCTCGAGGCGCAGCGCCTCGAGGTAGGCCTCGTCGCACGGCATGGTCCAGCGGCCGTTGATCTCGACGGCCTGATTCGGGAACTCGCCGAACAGCACGACGGATGCATCGGGATGGAACTCCTCGACCGCCTTGCGGTAGGCGCCGTCGGCCGCGCAGTCGTTGACGTCGTCGCGCACGTTGCCCTCGGTGCCGCGGATGGGACCCAGCTCCACCAGCAGGTGGCAGCCGGGGGAGGCCCGGTTGACCACCGATACCCCCAGATCGTCCTTCTGCTCGGAGAGCTGCACCCCGAGCAGGAGCGGCACGCTGTCGCCCGCCAGCAGCAGGACGGGGGCGCCCGGCACCGCCGAGCGGTCGATCGGCCCGGTCGGTCCGTCGAGCGCCGGGCTGCGCGTGGCGCCCAGCGTGGACGCCACCAGGGCGATCACTGCGACGGCGGCGCCGGCCGCCACCGCCGCCCGGCCCTGGCGGCCGTTGAACCAGCGCCGCATCCGGATCGGCTCCTCGACGAAGCGGTAGCTCACCGCGGCCGCCGCCACGGTGACCGCGATCCGCACGGCGGTGAGGGCCCACCCGTCCAGGCCGGTGCGCTCGTGGTCGAGCACCAGGTAGATCGGCCAGTGGTACAGGTAGACGCCGTAGCTGATGCGCCCGAGGGCGGGGATCGGCGGCAGCACGAGGACCCGGCCCACCGGGCCGGGGTGACGGCGGTCCGCCACCGAGGCCACGACCAGCGCCCCCGCCACGCCGATGAGCGGGAAGACCTGGTACGCCAGCCCGCTGCTCCCGTCGAGGCGCCACCAGGCCACGGCCAGGGCCAGGGCGGCGACCACGCCGGCGATGTGGCGGACGGGCCGGGTGGCCGCCCAGCGGTGCGGGCCCAGCACCACCCGGCCGGAGGCCACGACCGCGCCGAGGAACACGGCGGCGGCCCGGGTGTCGGTGCCGTAGTACAGGCGGCTCCGGCTGATGCCGGCGGCGAACAGCGCCTCCATCAGCGCCGCCGACGCCAGCGCCCCGATCACCGACGCCACCAGGATGACCCGCGGGTTGCGGCGCCACCGGAGCAGCCCGGCCACCACCAGCGGCCAGACGAGGTAGAGCTGCTCCTCGATGGCCAGGCTCCAGGTGTGGCGCAGCGGCGACGGCCGCAGCAGCGTGGCCCAGTAGTCGCCGCCCGCCGCGATGGTGCGGAGGTTCGCCACCTCGAACAGGGTGGCGAGGCCGTCGCCGCGGATGGCGCCCTGCTCCGTGGGCGAGGCCACCAGCACCGCGTACAGGCTCACCCCGAGCAGCAGGAGGATGAGCGCCGGGCCGAGGCGGCGGACGCGCCGGGCCCAGAAGTTGCCCAGCGCCACCGAGCCCCGGTCCTTCCAACCCTGGATGAGCAGCGCGGTGATCAGGTAGCCCGACAGCACGAAGAACAGGTCGACGCCGAGCCAGCCGCCGGTCAGCTGGCCGGCGTGGTGGAACAAGACCGCGGCCACGGCGGCGCCGCGCAGGCCGTCGAGCGCCTCGACGTGGGGGAGCTGGGTGCCGAGCCGGGCGGCGGGATCGTCTGCGATCGGCTCGCCGGCGGGCGGATCGGGCTCCGCCGCGACCGTTGGAGCGGAGGTCACCCGGCCCGGTCCGCGAGCCGCTCGGCCGCGTCGGCGAGGAGCCGGCGGGCGTCGCCGGGGGAGAGGTCACGGGCCCGGAGGCTGAGCGTGGTGGCCCCGCCCTCGATGGCGGCGGAGGCGAAGCAGACCGCCGACCGGCCCCGCGCCACCGGGAAGAAGTCGAGCTGGTCGACCCCCGGGACCGGGTGGCGGCCCAGGTTGGAGATGAGGATCGTGTCGGAGAACCGCTCCACCACCGGCTCCAGCAGCCGCATCACCACCTTGGGCGCGCTGACCTGCTCGCCGGGCTCGTCGGGTGACGCCAAGGCCTCCTGCACGAGGCGGCCGATGGGGTCCCCGGTGGCCACGTCGATGCGGCGGTACGACGCCACGTTGCCGACCCCGGCCGGCCCCCCGACCGCGATGGTCAGCCCGACCTTGCGGAGCGGCCGCTGGTGGCGGCGGTTGTGCTGGGCGACGGCGGCGACGCAGGCCTCGGCGATGCGGCCCGTGATGCCCTTCCCGTCGACCTCGATCACCGCGGTCGCGTAGGCGTCGCCGGGCCAGACGCCCGGTGTCGGGGCCACCGGGTCGGCCGGCCGGGCCAGGCGCTCCAGGAGGGGCAGCTTGGACCCCGGCTCGCCGGGCGGCGGTGAGGTGACCGGGCGCGGCTCATCGCCAGCGGTGAGGGCGCGGAGCACGGCGACGAGGGCGAGCCCGTCGAACGCGGCGTGGTGGCCGACGACGCCGAGGCGCCGCCCATCGGCGGACCGCAGGAGCCGCAGCGGCGCCTCCTCGGCCAGGGCGAAGGGCCGGTCGAGCTCCGGAGACGCGAGCGGGTCGCCGGGCACCTCGATCACCTCGGGTGCGGCACCCGGGTGCCACACCTCGTCGCGCAGGCGGGCGCCGACGACCGGCACCAGGCGGTGCAGCGCCTCGATGCGCGCGTCCAGGTCGGGGAGCGGTGCGGCGAGCGTGGCGACCGTGACGACCACCCAGTCGGTGCGGGGGTCCGGGAAGCGCAGCAGCGCCAGGGCGTGGCGGGATGCGGGGGCGGGGAGGGCGGCAGCGTCCACGGGCGCGATCAGCTCGGGGCCAGCAGCTCGAAGATCCCGCGGTCGGCGGCGTCGAGGATCTGCGCGGCCGACACGCTGGTGGGCCGGACCAGGACGTCGTCCAGGTTCCGCTCCACGGCGGTGGCCAGCTCGGTGGCGTCGACCGGCTCCACGAACGGGAGCAGCACCAGGGCGCCCTTCGCCCAAGATCGGAAGAGCACACGTCTGAACTCCAGTCACTTAGGCATCTCGTATGC
>CALANQ010000218.1 GCA_937926025.1 uncultured Acidimicrobiales bacterium | reverse complement strand
GCAGAACTCGTCCGTCGAGGCCTGATCCCCAGCAGAGAACGGGCCCGCGAGGCCATCGAACGAGGCGAGGTCGTGGTGGCCGGGGCGCCGGCAACCAAGGCCTCGCGCCTCGTCGCGCCCGATGAGCCCATCGTGGTGTCGGGACCGCCCGCCCGGTTCGTGGGCCGAGGCGGGGAGAAGCTGGCCGGCGCACTGGACCGCTTCGGCATCGACCTGACCGACGCGCTCGTGCTCGACGCCGGCGCCTCCACGGGCGGCTTCACCGACTGCGCCCTCCAGGCGGGGGCCCGACGGGTGATCGCGGTCGACGTCGGACGCGGCCAGCTGCACCAGCGGTTGCGGGTCGACCCCCGCGTCGACGTCCGGGAGCGGACCAACGTCCGCCACCTCGCGCCCGGCGACCTCGGCCCGCCGGTCGACGCCGTCGTCGCCGACCTCAGCTTCATCTCGCTGCGCACCGTGGCCCCGGCCCTGCTCGGCCTGGTCCGTCCCGGCGGCGATCTGGTGTGGCTGGTGAAGCCGCAGTTCGAGGCCGGCAAGCAGGAGGCCTCCCGGAACCGGGGGGTCATCGCGGACCCCGAGGTGTGGGCTCGCGTGCTCCGCGAGGTTTCTGGCGCGCTCGGCGGGCACGGAGCCGCGATCATGGGGCTGATGACCTCTCCGCTCCGTGGCGCCGACGGCAACGTCGAGTTCCTGCTGCACGGCCGCGCCGCCACCGCCCAACCGGCTGACCTCGACGTCGACGCCCTGATCGCGGCCACCCTGGACGAGGCGACCGGAGCGTGAGCACCGTCGGGCTGTTCGTGCACGGCGGACGGGAGGACGCCATCGCCCTCGGTCGCACCGTGGCCGCCTGGCTGAGCGAGCGCGGGCACCTGGTCGCCCTCGACGCCGTCGAGGCCGAGCTGATCGGCGCAGGCGGTCACGCCCTCGCCGAGGACCAGGCGGAGCTGGACCTGGTGGTGGCCATCGGGGGCGACGGCACCGTGCTGCGTGCCGCACGCCGGGCGGTCGACGCCGACGCCGACGTGCTGGGCATCAACCTGGGGGAGCTCGGCTACCTGGCGGAGGTGGAGCCCGACGCGTGGGAGGCGGCCCTCGGCGCCTACTTCTCGGGCACCCACCAGATCGAGGAGCGGATGCTGGTGGCCGCCCGCACCGCCTCGGGGGACCTGCCGGCCGCGCTCAACGAGGTGGTCATCGAGAAGCAGGCGCTCGGCCGCACCATCCGCCTCGGTGTGAGCATCGATGGCGGGTACTTCACGAGCTACGTGGCCGACGGACTGATCGTGGCCACCCCCACGGGATCCACGGCGTACTCCCTGTCGGCGCGCGGCCCCATCGTGGCCCCGTCGCACCGGGCCATGGTCATGACGCCGGTCTCGCCGCACACCCTCTTCGACCGGTCCCTGATCCTCGGCCCGAGCAGCGTGGTCGAGGTCACGGTCCTGGGCGACCGCGACGCCGCCGTGTCCATCGACGGGCAGGAGCAGGGGAGGCTGGCGGTCGGGGAGTCCATCAGCATCACCGGCGGGCCCGACCCCGCACGGTTCGCCACGTTCGGCGGGCGGAACTTCCACCAGATCCTCAAGGCCAAGTTCGGGCTCAGCGACCGATGAGCCCGGCACCGCCTCCGCGCGACCAGCTCATCGAGCTGGCGGTCACGGACTTCGGGATCATCGAGCACGTCCGGCTGCTGCTGGGTCCGGGGATGACGGCCCTCACGGGCGAGACCGGCGCGGGCAAGACCCTGCTGATCGGCGCCATCGACCTGCTGCTCGGCGGACGGGCCGATCCGGCGATGGTCCGCACCGGGTGCGAGGAGGCCGTGGTCGAGGGTCGGTTCCTGGTCGACGGCGAAGAGGTGGTGCTGGCCCGGGTCATTCCCACCGACGGCCGCTCCCGTGCGTACGTCAACGGCCGGATGGCCACGGCCACGGTGCTGGGCGAGCAGGCCCGCACCCTCATCGACCTCCACGGCCAGCACGCCCACCAGTCGCTGCTGGCACCCGCGGTGCAGCGCGCCGCACTGGACCAGTTCGCCGAGGTGGACCTGGGTCCGCTCCGCGAGGCTCGGGCCGAGCGGCGGCGGGTGGCGGCGGCGCTCGACGAGCTCGGCGGTGACGCCGGAGCCCGGGCTCGGGAGGCCGACCTGCTGCGCTTCCAGATCGGTGAGATCGACGCCGCCGCCCTGGTCGACCCCGACGAAGATGCAGCGCTGGATCAGCTGGAGGACCAGCTCGGGGACGCCCTGGCCCACCGTGAAGCCGCCTCGCGAGCGGTCGAGGCCCTCGGTGGGGACGGCGGCGCGGTCGACCGGGTGGGCGCGGTCATCGCCGACCTCGACGGCCGCAGCCCGTACGCCTCGGTGCTGGGCCGCCTCCACGCCGTCCAGGCGGAGCTCACCGATGCCGCCGCCGAGCTGCGCACCACCGGCGAGGCCATCGAGGACGATCCCGCCCGCCTGGCCGAGGTGCGCGAGCGGCGCGAGCTGCTGGTGGAGCTGCGGCGCAAGTACGGCAGTGCGCCCCACGCCGGCAGCCCCGAGGGCGGCGCCGGCACGCTGGCCGACGTGATGGCCTACGGGACCGATGCGGCCGAGCGCCTGGCCACCATCGACGGCCACGACGAAGCCGCTGCCCGCCTCGAGCGCGAGGGTGCGGCGGCCCGGGCAGCGGAGGCGGCGGCCGCCGCCGTGGTGGGGCAGCAGCGCCGAGCGGCGGCTCCCGGCCTGGCTGCGGCGGTCGAGGCCAACCTGGGCGAACTGGCCATGGCCGCCGCCCGGTTCGGCGTGGAGGTCGGGACCGACGACCCGGGCGACGACGTGCGGTTCACCCTAGCCGCCAACCCGGGGTCGGCGCCGGGTCCGCTCGCCAAGGTCGCCTCAGGCGGCGAGCTGGCCCGGGCGATGCTGGCGCTGCGGCTGGTCCTGAGCGTGGCGCCCCCGGTCCTGGTGTTCGACGAGGTCGATGCCGGCATCGGCGGCACCGCCGCGCTGGCGGTCGGACGGTCGCTCGCCGCCCTCGGCGCAGACCACCAGGTGCTCGTCGTCACCCACCTGCCTCAGGTCGCGGCGTTCGCCGACGCCCAGGTCCACGTGGTCAAGGCCGTCTCCGACGGCACCACCGTGGCCACCGCCGCCCCGCTCCACGCCGAGGAACGGGTGGTCGAGCTCTCCCGGATGCTGTCGGGCACCCCGGACAGCGAACGGGTCCAGGACGCCGCCCACGAGCTGCTGGAGCTGGCCGCCTCCCAGCGGGGCCGGTGAGGGACCCGGGCATGGATCGCGCCCGGTCCGCCACGGAGGGTGTCGCGTATGCTCGTCCGGGCGCCACAGCGCCCGTGCGGGCCGGATCCGGTCCCAGGAGCTGGTGATGGCTGACGACGACCACGAACCGATGGCGGCGGAGACCATCGTCGCCGACCCGCACCTGCCGGGCATCGAGCCGCCGCCCCGCCGACCAGCCGCAGCCGACGACGGGGGCGGTTCCGACGACGGCGCCGGCGTGCCCGCCGTGACCGGCATCGCCCGGGTCGATCGTCGCACGAAGGACCTGGCGAAGCGGCTGCTCCCCGGCGAGATCGCCGTCATCGACCACGAGGACCTGGACACGGTGGCCACCGAGAGCCTGCTCGCGGCGGGCGTGGCGGCCGTGGTGAACGCGTCGGACTGCATCTCCCGGCGCTACCCGAACCCCGGACCCCTGCTGCTCCCCGCCGCCGGCATCGGCGTCC
>CALANQ010000217.1 GCA_937926025.1 uncultured Acidimicrobiales bacterium | reverse complement strand
GTGGTCGGCGTCGCAGCGGCGCCAGTAGTCGTCGTCGAAGTCCGAGCAGGCGCGGCGGACGCCCTCGCGGATGGCCTCGTGGTCGTCGTCGGGGGCGAAGTCCATCAGCGGCGCGGCCCCGGCCGGTGGATCAGCGGGCGCCGAAGACGCGCTCGACGCCGGTGAACGGCCAGCCCTCGGGCAGCCCGATGGGGTCCGTGGCCGCGGGGAGGATCGGGTAGAGCTCCTCGCCCGGGTTCACGTAGCCGAAGTCGTCCTTGGCCGTCTGCTCGATGTACTCGTCGGTCTTGAGCTTGTCCTGGGCCGCGTTGGTGGTGGCCCGCTCGGCCTTGAGGTCCGCCAGCTCCTGCTCGGCGGCAGCCGTCTCCTTGCGCTGGGCGAGCCACGAGCGCGTCGGGAACACGGCGAAGAGCAGCACCGCGACGAGCAGCACGGTGACGACCAATCCGGCGACGGCCCGGCGGCGGGCCTTGATCTTCCCCTGTGGTGCCATCGTGGTTGCTACGCCCCCTGGTTGAACGCCCCGCGGCCGAGGAACGCGGCGGCGTCGCCGAGCTGCTCCTCGATGCGCAGGAGCTGGTTGTACTTGGCGACGCGGTCGCTGCGGGCCGGGGCGCCGGTCTTGATCTGGCCGCAGTTGGTGGCGACGGCGAGGTCCGCGCTGGTGGCGTCCTCGGTCTCGCCGGAGCGGTGCGACATGACCGCGGTGTAGCGGTTGCGGTTGGCCAGGCTGACGGCTTCGAGCGTCTCGGTGAGCGAGCCGATCTGGTTGACCTTGATGAGGATGGAGTTGGCGCTGCCGGCCTCGATGCCCCGGGCCAGGCGGCTGGTGTTGGTGACGAAGAAGTCGTCGCCGACGAGCTGCACCCGGTCGCCGATCTTGGCGGTGAGGGCGGCCCAGCCGTCCCAGTCCTCCTCGTCCATGCCGTCCTCGATGGACACGATCGGGTAGCGGTCGCACAGGTCGGCCCAGTAGTCGGCCATCTCGGCGCCGCTGAGCGTGCGACCCTCGCCCTCGAGCACGTAGCTGCCGTCCTTGTAGACCTCGGAGGTGGCCGGGTCCAGGGCGATGGCGATGTCGGTGCCGGGCGTGAAGCCGGCCTGCTCGATGGCCTGCACCAGCAGCTTCAGGGGCTCCTCGTTGTTGGCCAGGTCGGGGGCGAAGCCGCCCTCGTCGCCCACCGCGGTGGACAGGCCCTTGTCGTGGAGGACGGTCTTGAGCACGTGGTACGTCTCGGTGCCCCACTGCAGGGCCTCGGAGAAGCTGGCGGCGCCCACCGGCATGACCATGAACTCCTGGAAGTCCACGTTGTTGTCGGCGTGGGCCCCGCCGTTGAGGACGTTCATCATCGGGACCGGGAGAACGTGGGCGTTGGTGCCGCCCACGTGGCGGTACAGCGGGATGTCCAGCTCGATGGCGGCGGCCTTGGCCACCGCGAGCGACGCGCCGAGGATGGCGTTGGCGCCGAGTCGGGCCTTGTTGTCGGTGCCGTCGAGGTCCAGCAGGGCCTGGTCGCACTCGCGCTGGTCGAGGGCGTCGCGGCCCTCGAGCTCGTCGCTGATCTCGCCGTTGACGTTGGCGACGGCGATGGTGACGCCCTTGCCGCCGTAGCGCTCGCCGCCGTCGCGCAGCTCCACGGCCTCGAACTGGCCGGTGGACGCACCGGAGGGCACCGCAGCGCGGCCGACGGCCCCGGAGTCGAGGACGACCTCGACCTCGACCGTGGGGTTGCCGCGCGAGTCGAGGATCTCGCGGCCGATGACGGTTTCGATGGTGCTCATTGCGCTGGAGGTGCTCCTGGGACAGGTGGCGAAAAGGCTACCCGTGGGCACCCGTCCGTTCGGGGACGGGTCGCGGGGCCGGGCAGTCCGTGAAGCCCACCCCACCAGCCCGCCGGATGCAAAACGGTTCAGCCGGCGTCGGGCCGGCCCGCCTCCACCACCTGGGCGCGGTCCTTGAGGCGGGCCGCCGCGGAGCGCAGCTCGGTCTCGGGGTCGACGTCGGCGTCGGCCGCCCGGGCCTCGGCCACCAGGGCGAGGAGCTGGCCGCCGAGGGTGGTGTCGCCGGGGTCGGGGGCCACGTCGAGCGACGCTGCCTTCTTGGCCACCTTCACCGCGTAGAGCAGCGCCGGCAGGTCCGCCGGCATGCCGTCGAAGATGGAGGCCCGCCCCTTCTCGGCCTTCTTGATCTGCTCCCAGTTGGCGACGACGTCGTCGGCGCCGTCGACCTCGACCAGCCCGAACACGTGCGGGTGCCGGTGGACCAGCTTGTCGTGGACGCCGCGGGCCACGTCGCCCAGGCCGAAGAACCCGGCCTCGGTAGCGAGCGTGGTGTGGAACACGATCTGGAAGAGCAGGTCGCCCAGCTCCTCCTCCAGGTGCTCGTAGGCGTCCGGGTCCGTGTCGGGTCCGCCGTCGCCCACGGCCGCCAGCGCCTCGAGCACCTCGTAGGTCTCCTCCAGGAGGTGCCGGGTGAGCGTGCGGTGCGTCTGCTCCGCGTCCCACGGGCACTCGGCGCGCAGCTTGGCCACCAGCGCCACGAAGGCCGCCACCTCGCCGGCCACGGGCTCGGCCAGCTCCGGGATGTAGACGGAGGTCAGGTGGTCGGGCTCGAACGACCGGTCCAGCTCGGACCACGGAACGGTGGTGACCGCCTCGTCGGGGAGGCCGAGGCGCTGCAGCACCACCACCGGCGCCTCCGGGAACGGGTCCACGGCCAGCTTCAAGTCCGACAGCACCCGCTTGTTGTGGCAGTGGGCCACCAGCAGCGGTCCCCGCTCCCCCGCCGCGGCCACCTCGAAGCGGTGGCCGTCGATGAGGCGGACGCCCTCTTCGTAGGGGTCGACGCCGAGGCGCACCCACGCCAGGTCCGTGAACGAGAGGCCCGCCAGCACCTCCACGTCGGCCCGGCCCTCGTCGGCCGCCGCCGCGAGGAGGTCCACGGTGCGCTCCAGCACCCGGGGCGAGCCGGGCACCGCGTAGAGGACCTCGGGGTGGTCGCCGGCGGCGGCGATGAGGTCATCGACGATGCGGGCGTACACCTGGTCGAACGTGTCGGCCGCCTCGTAGTGGTGGTCGAACGTGGCCGCTCCGGCCACCAGGTGGGCGGAGGGGTGGCGCTCGGTGCGCAAGAAGCGCGCCGGCTCGGGGACCCGGGCGATGGCGTCGAGGACCCCGGCGGTGACCAGCGACGGGTCACCGGGGCCGAGCCCGACGACGGTGATCCGCCCCAACGGTCAGGACCCGGCGGTGGCGTCGGGTTCGGTGGTGCTGGTCCCGGTGCCCGACTCGTAGCGCTCGATGCCGTCGCTGGGGACGGCCGGCGGCACGACCTTGGTGCCGGCTTCGCTCCAGCGGCCGAACAGCGGGTTCACGTCGATCTCGGCGGAGGAGAACACCTTCGCCCGAGCGTCGGTGTCGTCGAACGCGGTCGGGTCGGCGGACTCCGGTGCGTCGGGGACCGACTCCTCCAGGAGCGGCGCCGCCTCGTCCATGGTGAGGCCGTCGGTCTGCTCGATCCGCAGGACCAGGTACACGGGCGCGGAGCCCTCGGCCTGGCTGTAGGTGATGGGCCCGACCACATCGCCCTTGGCCACTTTCGACAGGTCCTGGTCGAACGCCTGCGACGCCTGGTCGACGGTGAGGCAGCCCACGGAGCCGGAGTCCGGCAGGGTGACGCCCTCGGGCACGAAGGAGCGGGCCACGGTGACGAAGTCCTCGCCGCCGTCGACCCGGGACTTGGCACTGGCCGCCTCCTCCTCGGTGGAGGTCTGGATGACGTTGATGCACAGCGGCCGGTCGGCGAAGTTCTGCTCGAAGTAGGCCTGCTTCAGCTCATCGCGCTCGGCCTGGGTGTACGGCTCGATGTCCTGGTTGGCCTGCTCCGCCGCCCACGCCTGGAACGCATCGTCGAGGGACTTCCGCTCCAGGTAGAGGTCCAGGTACTCCTTGTCGACCTTCTTGAGCTGCTCGGCGCCGATCTGGCTCTCCAGCGAGGAGCGCAGCTCCTTGCGATCGTCGGCGGTGGGGAGGGCGTCGTGCTCGGCCAGGGCGTCGCGCAGGACCTGATCCTTGATGAGGTCGGTGAGGACGCCGGCGGCGCCTTCGGCGCCCACCGAGTCCGAGCTGCCCTGGAGGGTGGGGACCAGTGCGGCCAGCGTGCCGTCGGTGTCCTGGCCCTGGGCGATGGTGTCCTCGTAGAAGCGCCGGGTGGCGTCGGTGGCCGACGTCACCTCGGTCTGCGAGATGGTGTGGCCGTTGACGGTGGCGGCG
>CALANQ010000216.1 GCA_937926025.1 uncultured Acidimicrobiales bacterium | reverse complement strand
GATACGGCGCCCACCGAGATCTACACTCTTTCCCTACACGACGCTCTTCCGATCCCCGCCCACGGCGCGCTGCGGGGCGGCCTCGGTCATGGTGATGATGACCTGGGCGTTGGCGGCGCAGCCCTGGCCGGAGACGGTGACCTGGCCGCCGGCCACGACGGTGCCCGGGGTGACGTTGAAGTCGTAGGTCTGGGCGGCGACCGGTGCCGCGGCCAAGGCCAGCAGCAGCGTTGCACCGATCAGCATCTTGCGAATCATCTGGGTCGTTCTCCCTCCGAGCGTGGAGCCACGGTAGGCCGCTCCCCGCTCTGACCTTGGCGAGGTCAGGCTAGCTCATGGTCGGACGCTGTTCCTAGATCTTGAACGAAATCACCCGGATGGGGCGGATCGACCGTCAGCGCTGGATCGGCACCCGGAAGGAGGTGGGCGCCTCGAGCGGCTGGTCGTCGACGAGGATCTGCTCCGTCGCTCCGGTGCCCCTGACCTGCCCGTTCTTCACCCGGAGGGTGGACGTGAACCGGTCGGGGTTGGCCACCGGCTGGGGCAGGATCAGCTGGCGGTACCCCGATGTCAGGTCCACCGCGCCCCGGAGGCGAAGGGTCACCACGACCTTGCCGCCCGGCGGGATCTGGAGCAGCGGCGTGTCCCAGGCGTTGAGGCCGCGCTCGGTGCCGGGACCGAGCGTCACGGCCTTTCCATCGATCTCCGCGCTGGTCACCACATCTGGGGTGAACACGGTGAGCGACGCCAGGTTGGTGCCCACGGGCAGACCGCGGGAGTTGCTGACCACGGACGCCGGGAGGTCGACGGACGGCAGGTCGTTGCGGAGCTCGATCTGCAGGACCGAGGTGAGCGCGCCGGTGGCGGCATCGACCTCGGCGTCGTAGGTGATGGTGCGGTTGAGGTAGGCGTCGAGCTTGTTGTTGCCACCGTTCTGCTGCACCACCGAGAAGCCGTCGGCTCCCTTCGGGACGGCCAGGTCCCCGGTGGCGCCGAGCCGCCGGAACAGCGCCTGCTCGTCGGGGTCCGGGCTCCACAGCCGCAGGTGCCCGGCCCGGGCCACGGGGCTGAGGGTGTTGGCCAGCGTGCGGGGCGCGGGCAGCGCGGAGTCGACCAGCTTCTCGAACGTGGCCCGGGTCGCCCCCTCCAGCACCTCGCCGCGATCGGCCCGGTCTCCCATCTCGAGGTACTGGCGCCGGACCAGGTAGTCCGCAGCGTTGTCGGTGGTGAGCGGCTCCGGGAGGTTGGGCACGGTCACGGGTCCCGTGAGCTGCAGGAGGGCCGCCAGCCCCTTGGGGTCGACTGAGATCACCCCGTCGACCGGTTGGCCGCCGGCCTGCGGGTACAGCTCGGCCATGACGGCCGCGCTGCTCGGGAAGTTCGGGGTCTGGGTGACGTCCTGGAGGAACACGTCGGGGTGGAAGCGGCCGTAGCGCGCCAGGTAGTCGGCCGGGCCGGAGATGGTGCGGTTGCCCTTGTTCGGGCCAGTGAGCAGGTCGTCGATGCGCCCGGACCGGGTCAGCTCGGCCTTGCCGTCGATGATCTCCAGCTCGGCGTAGCTGCCGATGAAGCCGCCACCGCCGCGCAGCTCCGCCGGGGTCAGGAACAAGATGAGGTAGCGCCGGGGGCCGGAGGCGCCGAACAGGTCGGGTGTGGTCTCCAGGAGGTCGGCGGCGAGCGAGGTGTCCTTGCGGGCCTCGTCGATGTCGGTGGCGAACTGGTCGATCCGGTCGGCCAGGGGCGGCAGCAGCGAACCGCCCCGGAGGTGGCGCAGCTCGGACCGGGCCTGGGTGAGGACCGCGTCGGCCTGCGAGGTGGGGGGCGCCAGGGCCTGCACCTGGGCGAGGTCCAGGCGGCCGTCGTAGGTGAGCCGGTCGTAGTCGGCGGTGGCGACGAGCTCGTCGCCGGCGGAAGCGATGGCCTCGCCCTGGTCGACGGTGCTCTCCACCGCCTGCACCTGCTGGGCCAGCCCGGGGACGAGCTTGGCCGGCAGGGCGAAGGGGCCTCCCACCTGAGATGACGCGTGGTCGAACTCGTCCTGGGCGACCATGAGCTGGTCGGCGGCGCGCGGCCCGTCTCCGTTGCGCGCGGCGTTCAGGGCGTCGCCTGCGGCGTTCGAGCCGGTCTGGACGTTCCGGTAGGCGAGGCCCATGGCCACCACGGCGGCCGCACCGGCCACCACGACGAAGGCGGCCGTGGCGATGAGGATGACCTTCACCGGTCGGCGCGTCCGCGAGCGCAGGTGGGGGACCCCGGAGCCGACCACGATGACCAGTCCCAGGACGGCGAGCGCCACGCCCCACGCCGGCGTGCTCTCCGGGAACCAGAACACGGCGTTGACGAGGAAGGCCAGCGCCACGGACCCGTTGGACCGGGCCCGGCGGCGCGGCACGGCGCTCAGGGCGATGATGGCCAGGGCGACGAGCACGAACACCAGGGAGGCGCCTCGGGCCGACACGGCGATGGCCGCGCCGGCGGCGAGCCACGCCCAGCGCCGTCCGTGGCAGCCGACGAAGGTGACGAACCCGGCGATGGCGGCCCGCTCGATCGCATCCACCACCGGGTACCCGGTGAGGCTCGCCGGGGCGAACACGGCCAGCAGCGCACTGGCCGCGGCGACCACCGCCGGTCGGGCGACGCGCTGGAACGGGCCGGATTTCCTGCGCGAGTCGGTCATAACTCCGGGGGGTCCGCGCACCCCGGGTCGGGATGCGGTCGAATGATGGACGAGATGCGTTCGATGACGGTAGTGTCCTGTGCGGCGCGGAATCAGATCATGACCTCGGGGGGAGGGATTCCTTGACCGCCAATGTCGCCGGTATCCGCGGCTTCGGAACTGATTTGCTGAAGCCGTCCGGGAGTCACGCGCGGCGACGCCTGCAGGTGGTGACCGACGGTGTGGCCATGGCGGCCTCGGTCATCCTCGCTGCGGCGTTCCGCTTCGACTTCTCCATCCCTGCACGGCTGATGGACGAGATGCTCTGGTACGCCCTGGCGTCGGCCGTCCTCTTCGTGGTGCTGGGAACCGCACGCGGCCTCTACAAGGGCCGCTGGAGCTTCGGGTCGTTCGAAGAGGTGTCCGCGCTGGTGTCGGTCATCGCCACGGTGTGCGTGGTGATGTGGTTCGTCGCCCTGCTCCTGCCCAAGTCGGGCACCACGCGCCCGATCCCGCTGTCGGTGCCGCTCGTGGCCAGCACCATCATGCTCACCACCAGCGCCGGGGTCCGCTACCTCTGGCGCCTGGTGTACGAGCGGCGCATGCGCCCCCAGAGCGAGGGCCTCGAGCGGGTGGTCGTCATCGGCGCCGGCGAGGGCGGCCAGCAGATCATCACCGCCATGGTCCGGAACCCTTCGGGCCGCTACCTGCCCGTGGCGCTCATCGACGACGACCCCACCAAGCGCAACCTGCGCATCCGCCACGTCCCGGTCAGCGGCACCCGTGAGGACCTGGCGGCGGTGGCCGCTCGCCACGACGCCAAGATCGCGCTGCTCGCCATCCCCACGGCGGACTCCTCCCTGATCCGGATCTACGCCGACCTGGCCCGCGACAGCGGCCTGCGGCTGATGGTGCTCCCGTCGGCCAGCGAGCTCTACGGCGCCGAGGTCGGCACCGGCGACATCCGCCCCGTCACCCACGCCGACCTGCTCGGCCGCCACGAGGTCGACACCGACGTCGACTCCATCGCCGGGTACGTGACCGGCAAGCGGGTGCTGGTGACCGGTGCCGGAGGCTCCATCGGATCGGAGCTCTCCCGCCAGCTGTACCGCTTCGCCCCGTCCAGCCTGGTCCTGCTCGATCGCGACGAGTCCGCCCTCCACGCGGTGCAGCTGTCCATCGAGGGCCGGGCCCTGCTCGACAGCCGCAACCTGGTGGTGTGCGACATCCGCGACACGGACCGCGTCAACCAGATCTTCCGCGAGCACCGGCCGGAGGTGGTCTTCCACGCCGCTGCCCTCAAGCACCTGCCGCTGCTCGAGATGCACCCCGCCGAGGCGCTCAAGACCAACGTCTGGGGCACCCAGGTCCTGGTCGACGCCGCGCTGGCCTCCGGGGTCGAGCGGTTCGTCAACATCTCCACGGACAAGGCGGCCGATCCGTGCAGCGTGCTCGGCTACACCAAGCGCCTGGCGGAGCGCCTCACGGCGGCGGCAGCGAACCACAGCTCCGGGATCTTCCTGAGCGTGCGGTTCGGCAACGTGCTGGGGAGCCGCGGCTCGGTGCTCACCGCCTTCGCCAAGCAGATCGAGGACGGGGGCCCGGTCACGGTGACCGACCCCGAGATCACGCGTTACTTCATGACCGTCGAGGAGGCCGTGCAGCTGGTGATCCAGGCCGGTGCGGTCGGGCGCGACGGCGAGGCGCTCGTGCTGGACATGGGTGAGCCCGTCAAGATCGACGACGTCGCCAAGCGGCTCATCAGCGAGGCCGGTCGCCCCATCGACATCGTCTACACGGGGATGCGGCCGGGTGAGAAGCTCCACGAGGTGCTCTTCGGCGCCGACGAGGTGGGCTCGTCGCCGAGCCACCCGCGCATCTCCCACGTCTCGGTCCCGCCGCTGTCCGTGCGGCAGCTGCCCGTCCCGTCTCCCGACGCCACCGACGCCGAGACCATCGCGGTCCTGCGCGAGGCCGTGGCCCGACCGGACATCCGCAGCACCGCCAGCTGACGGCTCGGTTCAGACGAGCCGGAGCCGCCGGGCGAGGTCGCTGGCGAGGCGCTGCTCGGGGTCGACCTCGTGGCGGACGGCCAGCCACTCGTCGAGGCGCGGGTACATCTCCGGGAGCAGGTCGGCCTGCATGCGGCTGTCCTTGGCCAGGTAGATGCGGCCCCCGGCGTCGGCCACGCGGCGGTCGAGGCGGTCGAGCAGGGGGCCCAGGCTGGCGCCGTGGGCGGGCACGTCGAACGTCAGGGTCCAGCCCTCGATCGGGAACGAGAGGGGGCCCGGGTTGTTCGGGCCCATGCGCTTGAGCACGGTGAGGAACGACGGGTACCCGGAGGTGCTGAGCTCGCCGATGATCGACCGCAGCTCGTCGACGGCGGCGAGCGGGATGACGAACTGCCACTGGATGATGCCGGTCCGCCCGTAGAGCCGGTTCCACTGCGCCACCAGGTCGAGCGGGTGGAAGAACTCGGTGATGCCCTGGATCTGGTCGCGGGCGGCTTTGGGGGCCCTGCGGAACCACGCTTCGTTGAACGCCTTGATGGTGAGCGGGTTCATCAGCCGCGGCGGCACCAGCTTGGGTGCGGTGGCGATGGTGCCCGAGTGGAAGGCGAGCGGCTGGCTCCGCTGGCGGGCCGGCAGCTGGTCGAGGGTGGCGAAGCGGCCGCGGCCGAGGATGGACCGGCCCATCGAGGCGCCCTTGGCCATCAGGTCGAGCCAGGCGACGGAGTAGTCGTAGCGGTGGTCGCCCGACTCCATCAGCGCCAGCGTGGCGTCGAGGTCCGGCGTGCGATCGGTGTCGACGCTGAGGCGGCTGGTCTCGATCCGGTTCAGCCGGAAGGTGGCGTCGAGGATGAGGCCGGTGAGGCCCATCCCGCCTGCGGTGGCCCAGAACAGCTCCGGGTCGGCCTTCGGCGTGATGACGCGGCGGCCGTGGGCGGGGGTGACCAGGGTGATGGCCTCGACCGCGTCGCACCACGACCCCGCCTTGTGGTGGTTCTTGCCGTGGATGTCCGAGGCGATGGCGCCCCCGACGGTGACCTGACGGGTGCCGGGGGTGACGGGGACGAACCAGCCGAGGGGGACGAGCCAGCGCATCAGGGCATCGATGCTGGTGCCGGCCTCTGCGGTGACGATGCCCTTCTGCACGTCCAGGCTGCGCAGGCCGGCCACCCCGGTGGCGTCCACCACCAGGCCGCCGGCGTTCTGCGCCGGGTCGCCGTAGGAGCGCCCGAGGCCACGGGCGATGACGCCGCGCTCGGGTGCGGACTCCAGCACGGCGGCCAGCTCGTCCTGGTCGGCCGGCCGGACGACCTGTGCTGCGGTGGGCGCGGTGTTGGCCCAGCCCGTGAGCTGCTCGGAGCGGATCTCGCTCATGTGGCGTACACCCCGACGGCGAACACGAGCAGCCAGGTCGCACCCATGATCTGGAGGGCCCGGTCGCCCAGGACCACGTCCTCGGGAGCGCCGCCGTGGCCGGTGTCGAGCAGGAGCACGTAGCGCAGCACCGCGACGGCGAACGGCACGATGGAGATCTCGAACCACGGGATGCTGGCCTCGGAGAGCGCCGCCTTCTCGAACGCCCACAGGCAGTAGCCGACCATCACGACAGCGGCGGAGATCGTCTGCAGCTGGGCCAGGTACTCCTTGGGGTACATGCCGAGGGTCGGGCGGAACTCGGCTGCCGACTCACCCATCTCGTCGGTCTCGGCGCGCCGCTTGCCCACGACCATCAGCAGCGAGCCGAACGACGCCACGATGAAGAACCAGTCGGAGATCGGCACGTCGACCGCGGCGGCACCGCCGATGGCGCGGAGGACGAAGCCGGCGGCGACACCCACCACGTCGAGCACCGCGATGTGCTTCATCCAGAGGCTGTACGTGGTGGTGAGCGCCACGTAGGCGCCGACGGTGACGGCGAGGTGCCAGTTGACCGGGATGGCCAGGAGCACAGCGGCGATGATGCCGCCCACGCCCAGCACGCGGGCCGTCGACAGGGGGATCTCACCGGCGGCGATGGGCCGGAAGCGCTTCTTCGGGTGCAGGCGGTCGGCTTCGACGTCGGCCGCGTCGTTCAGGAAGTAGGTGCCCGATGCGGCCAGGCAGAAGCAGAGGAACGCCGCAACGGTCTGGGCCAGCGCCTTCGGCTCGTCGATGACGCCGGCCGCGGCCGGGGCCGCGAAGACCAGCAGGTTCTTGATCCACTGCTTCGGGCGCGCCTCGACCAGGAGCGC
>CALANQ010000215.1 GCA_937926025.1 uncultured Acidimicrobiales bacterium | reverse complement strand
CGATGGACCCGGCGGCGAAGCCGATGACCACCAGCCGCCCGAACACACCGAGCGCTCGGAGCGCCGGATCGGTGTGCGGCCCGCCGACGGGATCGATCACCACATCGACGCCGCCGTCGGACAGCTCCCGGGCCCGGACCTTGAGGTCCTCGCGCTCGTAGGCGATGGTCTCGGCCGCGCCCATGGCCCGGGCGGCCTCGAGCTTCTCGTCGGTCGACGCAGCGGCGATCACCCGGGCGCCCTGCGCACGGGCGACATCGATGGCCGCCAGGCCGACACCCCCGCCGGCCCCGAGGACCAGGACCGTCTCCTCGGGCCGCACGGTGGTCCGGCGGTGCAAGGCGAACCACGCGGTGCAGTACGACTGCACCAACGCCGCCGCCGTCGCCAGATCCAGGGATTCGGGGATGCGGGTGACGCCGAGGGCAGGGACCACCGCGTGGGTGGCGAACGCGCCGAGCCCGAGCGAGGACAGCACCCGGTCACCCACCTCGATGAGCTCGACTCCTGGGCCGACGGCGGTCACCGTCCCGGCCAGCTCGCTGCCGGGCGTGAACGGCGGCGGGACCTTGATCTGGTACGTCCCGGCCACGAACAGGGCGTCGACGAAGTTCACGCCCGACGCCGCCACCTCGACGAGGACCTGGCCCTCGCCGGGGACGGGGTCGGCCTCCTCCACGAGGACCAGGTCCTCGGGCGGTCCCCACCGGGTGCACACGATGCGCTGCATGCGCGCACCCTACGGCGGGGGATCAGCCTTCGGGGGCGGGGGGGGGGGACGCGGCCGCGCGGGCCTCGGCGTTGAGGTCCACGTCGAGCTGGCCGTCGATGACCTTCACCGGGAACTGCGGCAGCCCCTTGCCGTCGGCGGGAGCGGTGAGCGATTCGTCGCACTTCGCCCGGAACAGCTCCTCGTCGGCCTGCCAGATCCAGGTGCAGTCGCGGCTCTGGTCGATGGGGGCGGCGAGGAAGGCGTACCAGCCCTTCTCCGGGTTGGTCCCGATGTGCTGCAGGATCATGTCGCGGTCCTTGCGGCCGGACACGTCGGCGTAGAGGATCGGCCCCGACTTCTCGATGAGCTCCGCCTTCTTCTCGGCGTTGCCGGCCTGGAACGTCTGATCACCGATGTTGAGGTCCGTGCTGTTGCGGCTGCCCAGCGCCAGCGTGACCAGGCCCAACGCGATCGCCAGGACCACGACGGAGACGAGGGCGACGGTGGCGGCCCGACCGACGTGGTTGCGGGACTGGTCGACGGGGCTCACGCGGCGCCCCCTCGGGGCGCGCTCGGATGGGAACAGGTTCCAGGCACCTGCCTAGTATCGCCCGGTCACGCGCTGAACCTCATCTCAGGAGTCCGAGTGGACCTTCTCGAATACCAAGGCAAGCAGTTCTTCGCCACGTACGGCATCCCGGTCTCGCCGGGCGAGGCGGTCACCACGGTGGACGAGGCGGTGGCCGCGGCCGACCGCATCGGCTACCCGGTGGTCGTCAAGGCCCAGGTGCACGTCGGTGGGCGCGGCAAGGCGGGCGGCGTGAAGCTCGCCGCCAACACCGACGAAGCCCGCGAGCACGCCACCAACATCCTCGGCCTCGACATCAAGGGCCACATCGTCAAGACGATCTGGATCGAGGCCGCCTCGGACATCGCCGAGGAGTACTACGCCAGCTTCACGCTCGACCGTGCCGCCAAGAAGCACCTCGGCATGCTGTCGGCCGAGGGCGGCGTCGAGATCGAGGCCGTGGCCGAGGAGAACCCCGACGCCATCGCCAAGATCTGGATCGACCCGGTCGACGGCCTGACCGAAGAGGCCGCCCGGGCCTGGGTCAACGAGGCCAACCTCAACCCGGAGGCCAACGACGGCGCCGTCGACATCCTCCTGAAGCTCTACGAGGCCTACACGAAGGGCGACTGCGATCTCTGCGAGATCAACCCGCTCATCCTCAAGCCCACGGGCGAGGTCCACGCCCTCGACGCCAAGGTCACCTTCGACGGCAACGCCGAGTTCCGCCACGAGGGCTGGGACGTCATCGACGCCAGCCAGATCCGTGACGAGCGCGAGCAGGCGGCCCACGACAAGGGCCTCCAGTACGTGGGCCTCGACGGGTCCGTCGGCGTGATCGCCAACGGCGCCGGCCTGGCCATGTCCACCGTCGACATCGTCAACCAGGTGGGCGGCTCGCCGGCCAACTTCCTCGACATCGGCGGCGGCGCCAACGCCGAGGTGATGGCCGGAGCGCTGGAGGTCATCAACAACGACCCCAACGTGAAGTCCATCTTCATCAACATCTTCGGTGGCATCACCAAGGGCGACGAGGTGGCCAACGGCATCGTCACCGCCCTCGGCCGCGTCCAGATCGACGCTCCGATCGTGATCCGCATCGACGGCACCAACGCCGAGCAGGGGCGGGCCATCCTGGCCGAGCACGCCTCCGACAAGCTCCAGTCCAAGCCCACCATGATCGAAGCGGCCAAGGCCGCCGTCGAGCTGGCGAAGTAAGCCCGGAAGGAACGACAACATGGCGATCTTCGTCGACGAGAACACCAAGGTCCTCTACCAGGGCCTCACCGGTTCGCAGGGCAAGTTCTACGGCCTGCGCAACCGGGACTACGGCACGCAGGTCGTGGCCGGCGTCAACCCCAAGAAGGCCGGCACCGACGTCGACGGCATCCCCGTCTACGCCACCGTCGCCGAGGCCAAGGAGGCCACCGGCGCCACGGTGTCGTGCGTCTTCATCCCGGCCCCCGGCGTCCAGTCGGCCGTGCTCGAGGCCGCCGAGGCCGGCATGGAGCTGGTCGTGGTCATCACCGAGGGCGTCCCCGCCCAGGACGAGGCCTACTTCTTCAACAAGGTGAAGCGGGACTTCCCGGGCACCCGGATCCTCGGCCCGAACTGCCCCGGCATCATCAGCCCCGGCAAGGCCAACATCGGCATCACCGCCGGCGAGATCGCCAAGCCCGGCGGTCCGGTCGGCATCGTGAGCCGCTCCGGCACGCTCACCTACCAGGCGCTCTACGAGCTGAAGCTCCAGGACATCGGCGTCACCACCTGCGTCGGCATCGGTGGCGACCCGGTCCCGGGCACCTCGTTCATCGACTGCCTGGAGGCGTTCGAGGCCGACCCGGAGACCAAGGCCGTCATGCTGATCGGTGAGATCGGCGGCTCGGCCGAGGAAGAGGCCGCTGAGTTCATCAAGAACAAGATGACCAAGCCGGTCTCTGCTTACATCGCTGGCGTCACCGCGCCTCCCGGCAAGAAGATGGGCCACGCTGGCGCCATCGTCTCCGGCGGCAAGGGCACGGCGGCCGCCAAGATGGAGGCCCTGCGCGACGCGGGCGTCAAGGTGGGCAACAACCCCACCGAGGCCGGGGAGCTCATGGTCGAGATCGTTCGGGGCCTGGGCCTGTAGCCCACCCCCGGTTCGTTCGGATCGGTCCGGTGCCCGCCCTTCCGGGGCGGGCACCGGCGCGTCCGGGGTCGGTCAGAACGGGGTGGGCGGGGCGCCGCGGCCGCTGCCGACCGGCGGCGCCTCGTCGGTCTCCTGTCGCCCGGGCACCGCACCGCCCACCATGGTGGCGGCCAGCACGAGCCCGAGGTACGAGCCGAAGCCGAGGAAGTCCGGGTCGAGCAGGAGCTTGGCGACGAGGAGGCCGAGCACGATGCCGGTGAGCGCCAGGCTGACCTCGCCGATCGGGCGGGGCAGCGATGGCAGGGCCATGGTCGAGAACCGGCGCACCAGGGTGAGGAAGATGACGGCGATCGTGACGAGGACGGCCAGCGTGCCCCACCAGCCGCCGGGAGCGGCCACCGCGGTCGTGCTGAACGAGTACACCTCGTGCCACGGCAGCACGAGCAGGTCGATGATCAGCAGGACGGCCGCGCCGAGCACGATGCGGTCCCCTGTGGTCAACCGGCTGCTCTGCATCGCGTCCCTCCCGTCCCCGGGTGCCGCCCGGGCCGGGCCCCGGGGCGCCCCAACGTACCGTCGGCGCGCCCGCACCCCCGTGTCGGCGGATCGGCCGGTCCGGGGCGGCTGGTAGGGTCCCGGCACGTGCGAGTGGGCGTGCTGGTGTCAGGAACAGGGTCGATCCTCGACGCCATGATCGACGCCGGTGTCCCGGTGGCCCTCGTCGCCGCCGATCGGCCGTGTCGGGGCCTCGAGATCGCGGCGGAGGCCGGCATCCCCGCCGAACTGGTGGCCCGCGATCGCTTCGATCGATCGTTCGACCGCGACGCGTACTCGGCTCGGCTCGCGGAGGTCCTGGTGGCCCACGAGCTCGACCTGGTCGCCATGGCGGGGTTCGGGACGGTCCTGACCCAGCCCATGCACGATGCGTTCGGCGGGCGGCTGCTCAACACGCATCCGGCGCTGCTGCCGGCGTTCAAGGGGTGGCACGCCGTGCGCGACGCCCTCGCCTATGGGGTGAAGGTCACGGGGTGCACCGTGCACGTGGCCGGCCTCGACGTGGACACCGGGCCGATCCTGGCCCAAGAAGCGGTGCCGGTCCTGCCCGGCGACACCGAATCGTCGCTCCAGGAGCGCATCAAGACCGTCGAGCGGCGCCTGTACCCGGCGACGCTCCTCTCGATCATCGAACAGGGCCGGGTGCCGGCGTGAGGTCCCTCACGTCCGGAGCCGTCCCACCTGCTGAAGGGAACCGCCTGCCATGAGGGCGCTGCTGTCCGTGTACGACAAGACCGGAATCCTGGAGCTGGCCACCGGCCTCCACGAGCTCGGGTGGGACCTGGTGTCCAGCGGGGGGACCGCCCGGTCGATCCGCGACGCCGGGATCCCGGTGGCCGACACGGCAGAGGTGACGGGCTTCCCGGCGATCCTCGGCCACCGGGTCGTCACCCTGCACCCGAAGATCCACGGCGGCATCCTGGCCGACCGCGCCAACGCCCACCACGTCACCGAGATGGCCGACTGCGGCATCGAGCCCTTCGACCTGGTGGTCGGCAACCTGTACCCGTTCGGATCCGATCCGACGGCGTTCACCCACGGCGGCGGCCGCGCCGAGGACGTGATCGACATCGGCGGTCCGGCCATGGTGCGGGCCGCCGCCAAGAACCACGCCCACGTCGGGGTCGTGACCGACCCGTCCGAGTACCCGGCGATCCTCGAGGAGCTGCGCACCGGGGGCTCCCTCTCCGCCGAGACCCGTCGTCGGCTGGCCCGGGCGGCGTTCGCCCACACCGCCGCGTACGACGCCGCCGTGGTGGCCTGGTTCGACGAGGCCGACGATCCCATCCTGCCGCCCACGCTGCACGTCGCCGCCACCCGCGAGGAGCGCACGCTCCGCTACGGCGAGAACCCCCACCAGCGAGCCGCCCTGTACCGGACCGACGGCGCCGACCCGTGGTGGGCGTCGGCCAAGCAGTACGGCGGCATCGCCCTCAGCTACCTGAACCTGTTCGACGCCGACGCCGCCTGGCTGCTGGCCCACGACCTCGGTGCCGCATCGGGCGACCAGCCCGCCGTGGCCATCATCAAGCACGCCAACCCGTGCGGGGCGGCCGTGGCCGACTCGCTGGCCGACGCCTACCAGCGGGCGTTCGAGTGCGACGCCCGCTCCGCGTTCGGTGGCATCGTGGCCCTCAACCGGGTCGTCGACGATGCGACCGTGGCCGAGATGGTGGCGGCCGCCCAGGCCGATCTGGTCATCGCCCCCGGCTACGCCCCCGGCGTGGTCGAGGCGCTGCAGGGCAAGCGGAAGAACACCCGGCTGATCGAGGCCGTGCCGCCCGTACCCGCCACCCGCCACCTGCGGCCCATCAGCGGCGGCTGGCTGGTGCAGGAGCCCCATCGCCTGGTGGCGCCGCCCTCGGAGTGGCAGGTCGTCACCGAGCGCATCCCCACCGAGCCGGAGCTGGCCGACGCCGCCCTGGCGTTCCGGGTGTGCGCGGCGGTCACGTCGAACTCGATCGTGCTGGTCAAGGACGGCGTGGCGTGGGGCATCGGGGCCGGTCAGCAGAACCGGGTCGAGGCCGGCCAGATCGCGGCCGAGAAGGCGGCGGGGCGCGCCGTCGGCGGCGCCTGCGCGAGCGACGCGTTCTACCCGTTCCCCGACGGCATCGACGCCGCCGCGGCTGCCGGTGTGGCCGTGATCGTCCAGCCGGGCGGTTCCGTGAAGGACGCCGACACCATCGCCCGAGCGAACGAGCTCGGCGTCGCCATGGTCTTCACCGGCGAACGCCAGTTCAAGCACTGATCGCCGAGGAGGCACCCCGATGACCGCACGCATGATGCCCGGAGGCCCGGTGGCCGACGCCGTCTTCGCCGACCTGGCACCTCGGATTGAGGCGCTGAAGGCGGCCGGCCGCACGCCCGGGCTCGGCACCATCCTGGTGGGCGGCGACTCGGCCAGCGCCGGGTACATCCGGATGAAGATGGAGAAGGCGCAGTCGCTGGGCTTCACCTCGCCTCACATCCACCTCGGAGACGACGCCAGCCAGGCTGATGTGCTGGCGGCGGTCCGGGAGATGAACGAGGCGGACGACGTCGACGCGGTGCTGATCCAGCACCCGACCCCACCGCAGATCGACTTCGATGCCGCCCTGATGGCGCTGGACCCGGCGAAGGACGTCGACGGCCTCCACCCGGTGAACATGGGGCGGCTCGCGCTCGGCATGCCCGGGCCGGTGCCGTGCACGCCGGCGGGGATCGAGGCCCTGCTCGCCCACTACGAGATCCCGGTGTCGGGCCAGGAGGTGTGCATTCTCGGACGAGGGACCACGCTGGGCCGGCCGCTCGCGCTGCTGCTCTCGCAGAAGCGGCCCACCGCCAACGCTGCGGTCACCGTGGTGCACACCGGGGTGACCGCAGCGTTGGCGGTGGGCCGCTTAGATCGGAAGAGCACACGTCTGAACTCCAGTCACTTAGGCATCTCGTATG
>CALANQ010000214.1 GCA_937926025.1 uncultured Acidimicrobiales bacterium | reverse complement strand
ACGATCGGGCAGCTCTTCACGTATCGGTTCATGCACTACCGCGATGAGAACCCACCGCTCGTTGGTCTGTTCTCAGAGTCGATAGGTGACGCCTACGTCACACTCCTCGAAAGCCTAGAGATCATCTCGGTCTGGCGCTCAGATGACACTTGGGCGGGCTCGTCACTCGCCCTCGAACTCGGCATGGCCAATCCCGGCGCAGTTGCGTCGTAGCCCAGCGCACCCGCGGCCCCACGATGTCCGCGGTGCGGCTGGGACATCGGCCACTCGGAGCTGCACGAGCATCGGCTCGACCCTCGCGCTGTGACCTGACCACGAGCCTCAGCCCGTTCGACGGTGTGCCTTAGGTACGGCAGGACGGCAATACGCAATGCCGGTACCGTCGATCGAGCAACGCCAGCGCACCGCCGACGGTCACCGCACGACACGGTGCAAGCCGTGGTCCCACCCCCAGGGTGATCGTCCCGAAGGGACAGGTCCCCGAGCCAGCGAAGGCCACCGATACCCAACCCGGCCACATCTGGCCCGCGTCCTGTTCCACGGCCAGATCGGGGCCCGATCGGGGGTTGGCCCCCTGGCCTCCTGGCCCCCTGAACGCCAGCGGAGGCGCGCCGAAGCCGCCCGGAGAAGACCGAACGGCTGAGGGAACAGTCGGTTGTGGTGCTGGCCAGGCGGGTCGGTGGGGCGCTGCGTCAGCCCTCGATGGCCACGCCGGTCACGGTCCGGGGCCAGCCTCGTCCTTGGGGCGGCGGAGCCGTGCACGCAGATCAGGCGGAGGCGGCGCCGGAACCTCTGACCGGCCCTGCTCGAGCTTGGCAGTCGTCTCGGCCTGGCGGGCAGCAGCGGCCGCACGCGACGCCTCGACCTGCCGGTCCCACTCGACTTGGGACACGCCACGGGGTCGACCCCCGGCCCCGCTGGTCCGCCCCCTGTTCTGTGGGGCCTTCGGCGTGGGACGGCTCTTCGCCGACGTGGCCCTGCTTCGCTGGGCTGCGTCGCGGATGCCGTCGAGCCACTGGGCTGGGACGTCGAGCCGCCACAGGCACGAGGTGCCGCGCATCTTGTTCTCGCGGGTGGACGGGTCGCGGTAGTGGACGAAGCGGTGCATCCGCACCAGCCATCCTCGGGCCACCAGCCCGGCGAGCCATCGGCCGACGGTGCGTCGGCGCATCCCTCCTGCACGGGCGCCGATCTTCGCGAGCGTCGGGAACACCGGTTCCAATGTGTCCCCGGCGAACGACACCAGCGCCAGCAGGACTGCGACCTCCTGGGCGACGAGCTCGCCGGCAGCGGCGGCCTGGCTGATCGCCCGCACGGCGTGCTCCTTCGCCATCCGGTCGCGCACGACCGGATCAGGTGGCAGCGCCCGGACCGTGGCGTAGGAGCGGCGGGCGCGCGCTGGATGACCGGGAGCGAGGCGGTTCCCGCCTCTTCCTCCGGTGACCACCTTCGTCACGGGGTCGTAGACCCCGACGGCGCTCATCGACGCCCTTGTGCTCCCGGCCCGCCGTCAGGCCACGTCGTCCGGCAGACCGGCCCCATCGGGATGCTCAGGCAGCCAGCGCAGGTTCGTGAGCCCGGCCACGTCCGGGTCCGCCTCACGGGACCAACGGCTCGACAGCCCGTCGGCCGCTGTCTCGACGGCCGAGCGCCAGTGGTCGGTTCGGATCGTGACGTGGCCGTACTCGCACTCGAAGTGCCACGACGGCTGCACCAGCATCGGCACGGCCCGCACCTCTCCGTCGACCTCGACCAACCCGAAGTTGATGACCGAGTTCGACATCACCGCACCGTCACACTGCGGGCACCGCACCACCGAAGCCCCCTCAAGCTCCGTCAACGGCACCCGCTCAGAATCAAACACGAAGGAGATCGCCATGCCGAGAGGTTATACATCATCGCTAACTCTTGGCGTGATGATAGAACCCTGTACGAATCCGGGCGGACCTGTACAATCGCCTTATGGCCGCTCCTACCGTCCTCACGCCTCGCCAGGCCGGCATCACCTCGATCGTGAAGCACCTGATGACCGACCGTGGCATGACCGGTCGCCAGCTCGCAGAGCATCTCGGGATGCATGAAGCCAGCCTCAGTCACGCCCTCAACGGGCGGCGCCGCTGGAGCATCGAGGACCTCGAGGCGGTGTCCGTGATCTTCGAGGTGCCGGTGTCCCGGTTCTTCGAGGACCCGGAGGAGCTGTTCCCCGGTTTGGTGGCTGAGAGCCCAAGGACGGAATCGAACCGTCGACCTTCTCATTACGAGTGAGATGCTCTGCCGACTGAGCTACTTGGGCGGGAGCGGCAACCGTACCCGACGACCCCCGGCCGACGGCAACCCGTTCCCGCCGTGACGGCGCTCAGTTGAGGCTGGGGAGGCGGATCGCAAGGGCGATCAGCTGGAGCTCCTCGTTGGGGTTGAACTCGATGCGCTCGGCCGTCTCCTGGATGGCCTCGAGGGCGCCGATGGCGCCGGTCGGGTCGGCCGCCACGGCCATCTCGTCGCGGTAGGTGGCGGCCAGGGCACCCAGGCCCATGCGCAGCTCGTCGGTGCGGAGGCGGCGGCTCTCCCGGCGGTGGCGCTCCTCCAGCTGGCGGGCGCCTGAGCCTCGCTGGCCGTAGCGCTCGATCCGCTCGTTCAGCTCCTCCACCTCGGTGGCGTGCCGGGCTTTCAACGGGGCCTCGGCGTCGTCGATGGCGGCCCGCAGCTCGGCGATGCCGGTCGCGGCCGCGCTGCCGGAGCCGTTCAACCGCCGGGGCAGGTCCCGCCAGGCGGCCAGGCGCAGGGCGAGCCGCTCGTCGGCGGCCAGCAGGCGAGCCCGGTCGAGGTCGCCGCCGGCGAACGCCGCCACCTCGCCGGCTCGGGCCGGGTCGACGCCCTCGTCCACCAGGCGCTCGGCGATCAGCGGGGCGGTCAGGGCGTCGAAGTCGACCCGCACGCAGCGGCTGGCGATGGTGACCAGCTCCGGCGGCAGCTCGTCGGCCAGCACCACGAAGTAGGTGCCCTCGGGCGGTTCCTCGATGGTCTTCAGCAGCTTGGGCCCGGCGTCCTTCACCAGGTGGAACTCGTCGAGCAGCAGCACCTTGCGGGAGCCCTCGATGGCGGACCGGGAGGCCCGGCGGATGATCTCGTCGGCCTGGCCCACCGAGATGCTGGCGCCCTCGCGGTCGACGATGACCAGGTCCGGGTGCTGCTCGCCTCGGGCCAGGGCTCGGGACCGGGCCGCGCTCTCCTCGTCGCCCGCGGCCAGCGCCTCGGCAGCCAGCAGGTCACCGGCGAACGCCCGGGCCGCGGCCCGCTTGCCGGAGCCGTGCGGACCCACGAACAGCCAGGCGTGGGGCGTGTCGCCCTGGGCGGCGTGGCGCAGCATGGCCACGGCCCCCTGCTGGCCGACCACGTCGGACCAGGCGTCGCCGGGCGGGGCCTCCAGGCCCGGCAGGCTCACGCCCGCTCCCCCGACGGCAGCCGAGCCTCGACCGCCTCCCGCACCCGGGCCTCGACGTCCTCGACGCTGCCCGACCCATCGATGACCACCCAGCGGTCCGGATCGTGCGCAGCCAGGATCACGTAGGCCTCGGCCACCTTGCGGTGGAACTCCTCGCCGGCCGCCTCCAAGCGGTCGGGCTTGCCGGCGGCGGCCATGCGGGTGACGGCCTCGTCGGGCGGAACCACCAGCAGCAGCACCAGATCGGGCACCAGGCCGTCGGTGGCGAAGGTCGACAGCGCCCGCACCTCCTCGATGCCCAGCCCCCGGGCGTACCCCTGGTACGCCAGCGACGACCCGACGAAGCGGTCGCACACCACGTCCTTGCCCCGGTTGAGCGCAGGGCGGATCTTGGTGGCCACGTGATGGGCCCGGTCGGCGGCCATCAGCAGCGCCTCGGCCCGCGGGTCGAGGTCGCCGGTCTCGGGGCTGAGCAGGATCTCCCGCAGCCGCTGCCCGACCTCGGTGCCCCCCGGCTCGAACGTGAGGACGGCGCCCCACCGCTCGGCCAGCAGGCGCGCCTGGGTGGACTTCCCCGACCCCTCGCCACCCTCGAACACCACGAACCGGCCCATGCCCGCCCGACCCTACCCAGTGCCGGCTGACCCGCAGCCCGGCCGACGGCCATCGGGCACACTCGTGCCGTGGACGGACTCCGGCGGCACTACTTCGGCTACATCGCCGACTCCCGGCGCTGGGACGCCATCACCCTTCGCCCCGACGACATCGTCATCTCCACACCGTCCAAGTGTGGCACCACGTGGACCCGGCTCATCGTGGCGATGCTGGTCTTCGGGACCGCCGACCTGCCGGCGCCGCTCTCGGAGCTGTCGCCGTGGATCGACATGCAGATCCGGCCCACCGAGGACCTGGTCGCCTCGGTGGAGGCGCAGCAGCACCGGCGCTTCTTCAAGACCCACACGCCGCTCGACGGCATCCCGGACCAGCCCGGCATCACGTACCTCACGGTGTTCCGCCACCCGCTCGATGTCGCCCTGTCGGACCTGGACCACAGCAACAACACGGCCGACGCCATCTTCGACCTGCGCCAGGCAGCGGTCGGAGACAAGGACCTGGACCGCATGCCCACCCACCCGCCGAGGCCCGCCGACCCGGCGGCTCACCTCATCCAGTTCATCGAGCACGACACGGTGCCCACCGGCAGCGGGCCGTACTCCCTGGCGGACTTCTGCGAGCAGCTGCGCATCGCCTGGGACCGCCGCCACGACCCCGGGGTGCACCTCCTCCGCTACGCGGACCTGTGCGACGACCTCGACGGGCAGATGCGCCGCCTCGCCGCCATCCTCGGGGTGGAGATCGACGAGGACCGCTGGCCCGACCTGGTGGCCGCCGCCCGGTTCGACGCCATGCGCGACCGCGCCGGGCTCCTCGCCCCGTACGCGCACCTCGGCATCTGGCGCTCCGACGAGGCGTTCTTCGTCCAG
>CALANQ010000213.1 GCA_937926025.1 uncultured Acidimicrobiales bacterium | reverse complement strand
GGGTACCGCATCGTGACCGCGGGGGTCGTCGGTGCGAACATCGGCGGCGGAGGCGTGCTCCTCATCACGCCGGTGCTGGGGGTGGTAGCGGCAGGGATCGTCGTCGGCCTCGGTCTGGCGCGTCGCTTCGGGTGGGGCCGGCGCCGCTAGGTTCCGGCGGGTGATCCGTGCCCGCCTCGCCGACGGATCCGTGGCGGAGCGGATCGTGATCGACATCCAGACCGATCACGACGCGGACTCCCAGCTGTGGTGGGAGACGACGGCGGGGGAGCCCCCGCCGGTGCCCGATCGGCTGGACTCGGCGGCCCTGGCCCTCACGCCCAAGGCGATGAACTTCAGCCAGGACCTCCACCTCGAGGGCCCGGTCTCGTGGCGCCTGCTGGCCAACCTGGAGGAGTACATCGACGCGTGGACCATCTGGCGGCCCGACGTCTTCCGACCCATCGCCATCACCGCCGACGAGGTCATCGACGACCGGGGTGACGGTGCCGGTCCGCTCGCCGACCGGGGCGTCGCCGCCTTCTCCGGCGGCGTCGACGGGGTGTACGCCGCCTACGCCAACCACCGGGGCCTGCTGGGCCGGCGCTCCCTCGAGCTGAGCGCCGCGGTGTTCATCCACGGCTTCGACATCCCGCTGGTCCAGACCGACGGCTTCGCCATCGCCGCCGCCGGCGCCCGGGCGATGACCGGCGAGATCTCGTCACGCTGCGCACCAACTGGCAGGAGGTGGCCTGCCCCGAGTGGCAGATGACGTTCGGCATCGCCATGGCGGCGATCCTCCACCTGTTCTCGGACCGGGCCGGCAGCATCGTCCAGGCATCGGACACCACGTACGGCCACATCGACATCCCGTGGGGGAGCAACCCCATCACCAGCCCGCTGCTCAGCAGCAGCCGCATGCGGGTGGCCCAGCCCGGTGGCGGCGTCACCCGCACGCAGAAGGTGGAGGCCATCGGCGGGCTCACCTCGGTGCGAGAGCACCTGCGGGTCTGCTGGGAGGGCGATCGGCTCGGCCGCAACTGCGGCCGGTGCGAGAAGTGCGTGCGAACGAAGGTGAACTTCCTGGCGGCCGGCCACGGCACAGCCCCCGCCCTCGGCCCGCTCGTCCCCGGGGAGATCCGGGACCTGACGATCCGCTCCACGGGCGCCCACGCCGTGTTCGCCGAACTGCTCGACGAGACGGACCGGCTCGACGAGTCCACAGCAGACGACATCCGCTGGCTCCTCGCCCAACCACTGCGCGAGGGGTAGCTCAGGTCACCGTCGAGCTGAGCTGCCAGGTCCCCTTGGCGGTGGCCTTGGCCTCCAGCAGCGCAGCGTCGGCGGCCGCCACCAGCACGTCGCCGGGACGGGACCCGGCCTCGCACGACGCCAGGCCGATGCTCACGCCCACCCGCAGCACCTCGCCGTCGACCGTGATGGGGGCCCGCACGACGGCCAGCAGCCGGTCGGCCAGCCGGATCAGCTCATCGGGTCCCGCCCCCGGACAGGCGACGGCGAACTCGTCGCCACCGAGGCGAGCAACGGTGTCTTCGGGACGGACCGAGGCGCGGAGGCGGTCGGCCACGGTGGCGAGCACCGAGTCGCCGTGGGCGTGGCCCCAGTGGTCGTTGATGGCCTTGAAGCCGTCGAGATCGAGGTAGATCACCCCGAGCGGATCCCGACCGCGGGCGATGTGGTCGTCGACCGCCGAGAAGAAGCGGGTCCGGTTCGCCAGCCCGGTCAGGGCGTCGTGGTCCGCCGCCCGCTGCAGCTCCCGGCTGTGCTCGACGCGCTCCAGGACCAGGGCGCACAGCTTCGCCAGCCGCTCCACCAGCATCGCTGCCGTCGGCTCAGGAAGACCCTCCACCTGGCGCCACATGACCAGCACGGCATCGACGTCGCCGGTCCCGGTGCGGCAGATCGGGTAGCTCCAGCACGCGGAGAACCCGCAGGCCGACGCCGCCGCCTGGACCGCGGGCTCCAGGTCCGAGAGATCCGCGTGGACCACCGGCAGGCCCGAGGCGGCGGCCGCCAGCCAGGGTGCCGACGCCCCGGCGAGGGAGCTCAGGGCCTCGACCTCGGCCGACGACGCCAGGACCGACCGGCCCTCGGCGCCCGGAAACAGGAGGAACACAGCCGACTCCGCCTGCAGGGTCTCCGCCCGGGCCACGTCGTGGAGACGGCTGATGGTGGTGGCCAGCTCGTCACCCGACGCGAAGGACTCCAGGATCCCGTCGAGCAGGTGGCGCTCGTCGCTGGGGCGCAGGTGGGCGACCAGGCCGCAGATCTGCGGGTCGTCGATCTGGTTGTTGGCGGTGGCCTCCATCACGATCGGCTCGCCGTGCTTCGTGAAGAACCGCAGCATGGTCGGCAGGCGCATGCCGGGGGTGTCCAGCGCGTAGGAGATGGACTCCAGCGTCCGCGGGTTCCACTCCAGATCGAGGTGATCCACCATGTTGGTGCCCACCAGGTCGGCCGAGCTGTACCCCGTGAGCTCCGCCATGGACTCGTTCACCCAGATGACCTCGCCGTCGGCGGCGATCACCACCACGACCCCGGGGATCGCGTCCAAGATGGCGTGGGCGTCCAGGTCCAGCAGCCGACCCGACGCGTCGATGCCCTCCGGTGCTCCTCCCATGGCCCCTCCTATCGGCACCGGATCCACGGTAGCGAGGCCGCAGATCGGACACCGGCCCCGGCGAAGTGGGATCGTTCGATAGCATCACGGCACCATGCAGCTCATCTTCGTCCTTGGCGTGCTGGTCGCAACGGCATCCGCCATCCGCGGCATCTGGTCCCCGTGCGGACTCTCGATGCTCTCGTCCATCACCCCGATGACCGAGGCCGGACGGGGCAACCGGTTCTCCCGCACCGCAGGCTGGTTCCTGGCCGGCGCCATCGTCGGCGGGCTGAGCATCGGCGCCATCGCCGCGGCGGGCGCCGGGCTGCTGGCGCTCGCCGACCTCAGCATCGAGACCCGCTGGGCCATCGGCGCCGTCGCCGCCATCGCCACCGCATCGATCGACCTCGGTGTGTTCGGCATCGAGCTGCCCATCTTCAAGCGCCAGGTCAACGATGCGTGGCTCCGCCGCTACCGCAGCTGGGTGTACGGCGCCGGCTTCGGCTGGCAGATCGGCTTCGGCGTCGCCACCTACATCATGACGGCGGGTGTGTTCCTCACCATCGCCCTCGCCGTCATCGGTGCCAGCCCGCTGGTCGCCGTCGCCATCGGCGCCACCTTCGGCCTGGTCCGGGGAAGCGCCGTCTACCTCGGCCGCAGCGCCACCACGCCGGCCGCCCTCGGCGCCGTGCACGCCCGCCTCGACGCCTTCGGCCCCACCGCCCGCATCGCCGCCCTCGTTGTCCAGCTCGTCGCCGCGGTGGCGCTCGCCGGCGCCGCCTGGGGCCTGGTCGCGGCGGCTGTGCTGGCGGTCGGGTCCGTGGCCGCCGTCGCGATGACCACGCGGTCGCCGCGCCCCGCCGTCCACGCCTGATCACCTCGCACATCCGAGGCGGACGATGATCACGACCCTGCACGGGCCGACCGTCGAGGTCCACGACGGCCGGCTGCGCCTCGAGGTCCAGGTGGATCCGGCGCCCGGCACGGTGGCCGGCGCTGCGGTCTTCCTCGAGGTCGAGCCCGGTTCCGACGCGGTGGCCGATGCCTCGGTCATCCCGATGGTGCCCGCCGCGCTGGTGCTGGCGTGCCGCCTCAGCCAGGACCTCCGCGTCGAGGAGCCGCTGCCGCCCTCGCTGCACGAAGGCCCCCGCCACGTCGCCCGCCTCCTCCACGAGTGGTACGGCTGGCGGCCGGCCGAGCTGATCGCACCGCTGGGGCCCGACCGGGTGCGGCCGGCGTGGGCCCACCTCCCGCGTGGGCGCGCCGTCTTCTTCACCCGGGGGGTCGATTCCTGGGGCGCCCTGCTGGACCGCATGGAGGGACCGGCCCGCCAGCGGCCGACCCACCTCATCACCCTGGACAACGAGGTCCACCTGCCGGTCGACATCCGGGAGGGGCAGCTCCGGGACACCCGTGCCGCCGCCGAGCGGATCGGTCTCCAGCACATCGTGGTGCGCACCGACGTCCGCTCGCTCCTGGACCAGCACACGGACTGGGGGACCGCCACCCACGGGTCGGTGCTGGCCGGCACCGGGCTCCTCCTGCGGTCCACGCTCCAGGAGGTGGTGATCGCCCCCACCCACTGGACCCCGCTGCTGCGGCCCTGGGGCTCGCACCCCGAGCTGGACCCGGCCTGGTCTTTGCCGGACCTCACCGTCACGCACCACTCGGGGCACGAGGCCCGTTGGGAGCGGGTCGCCCGGATCACGGCCGATCCGGTCGCCGCCGACACGCTGATGGTCTGCTGGCAGGGCACCGGCACCCGCAACTGCGGCCGCTGCGAGAAGTGCCTCCGGCTCCTCACCTCGCTCCACCTGCTCGGGCGCCTCGACGCCACCGCCGACCGCTTCGACGTGCCGTTCGACCCGGCCGCGGTCGGGCCGCACCTGGTGGTGAGCCCGCATCCTTGGTGCGACACGATGGACCACCTCGACCGCATCGGCCTGTCCGCGGACCCGCTCCGGCAGCGGTGGGAGGCCGTGCAGGTCTCCGGGCGGCCCACCATGTGGTTCCAGACCCGGCCCATCCAGCCCCGGATCCCCCTCGCGGTCGACGGTGACGACGCGGAGCGGGCCGATGCCGTGACGGCCATCGGACGCCGCCTGGCCCCCCTGGGCCTGCGGGTGGATCACCTCGCCGATGCCGGTGCCGGTGCCGGTGCCGAACCCGATCTCGGTCCTGCCCTCCACGTCGGACGGGCCCCAGCCGGGGGCTGGGCCGTCGCCATCGACCCCGCAGACGACCCCATCCCGCTGGCCGAGCTCCGCGCGGACCACCTCGCCCCACTGCTCGCAGCCCTCGGGCTGGATCCGACCGACGCGGTGCCGTTCCGGCCCGACGGGCAGGAGCCGCCGCCGGTCGTGCCCGAGCCGCCCGGGTGGCGGGAGGCCGCGGCCGACGAGGCAGCACACCGGTAGCGTCAACGGGATGTGCGGCCGGTACGTCTCCTCGTCCACCCCCGACGAGATCGCCCAGTACTTCGACGCCGACGAGCAGCCCGAGCAGGCGCTGGAGCCGTCGTGGAACGTGGCCCCCACCGACGACGTCTACGTGGTCCTCGAGGAGGACGGCGTGCGCAAGGTGGCCGAGCACCACTGGGGCCTCGTGCCCTTCTGGGCGAAGTCGCCGGCGATCGGGTCGAAGATGATCAACGCCCGCGCCGACGTCCTGGCGGAGAAGGGCGCGTTCAAGGACTCGTTCGCCCGCAAGCGGTGCATCGTGCCCGCCGACGGCTTCTACGAGCGGACCCACGTGCCCGGCCAGAAGGTCAAGCAGCCATACCTGATCACCCGCCGTACCGGTGAGCCGCTGGCGTTCGCCGGGCTGTGGGCCAGCTGGCGGTCGCCGGACGGGGATCGCACCGAGCGCCTCCGGTCGGCCACCATCATCACCACCACGCCCAACGAGCTGATGGCGTCGCTCCACGACCGGATGCCGGTGCTGCTGCCGGCCAACGCCTGGCAGGAGTGGCTGGACCCCGACAACACGGACATCGACGATCTCGCCCGCCTCCTGGTGCCGGCGCCCGACGACGTCCTCCAGCTGCGGCCCGTGTCCACCGAGGTCAACAACGTGCGCAACCAGGGTCCGCACCTCATCGATCCGGTCGAGCCGCCCGCGGTCCAGGGGACCCTGCTCGACCTGGGAGACCCGGGAGCGTGAGGGAACGGACCCGCGGGTCCGACCTGCGGCGCCGGTGGCGGCGGACCGTCCTGCGCACGCAGGGACGCCTCGACGGCGAGGCGGCGGACCGGGTGCTGCCCTGGGCCTTCGCCATCATCACGTTCGTGGTGTTCGTGGCGCTCGACGCCGCGGCCATCCGCTCGCTGGAGGGCGGCAGCGGCCTCGGGCCGTGGCTCCAGGCGGCGTGGCGCCGCCAGCACGGCGGGGCCGGGGTCCCGCTCGGCGGGGTCGATCCGGCGCGGGGGACGTGGTCCCTGGTGGCCGAGCCGGTGCTGTGGGCCGGGCGGTTCGTGCCGCCGGTCGCCGCCTTCGTGGTGGTGCAGGCCGCCGCGGTCGCGGCCGGGATCGTCCCGCTGTGGCGCATCGCCCGGGAGGAGGCCCGACTGCGGGTGGGGGCCTCGTCGGTGGTGGTCGTCGCCTACGTGCTGGCCCCCACGCTCCACCGGGCCAACCTCGCCGTGTTCCACCCGGAGACGGTGGCGCTCCCGTTGCTGCTGTGGGCCTACCTGCTGGCGTGCCGGGGCCACTGGAAGCGCTACGCCGCCTGCGTGGTGCTGGTCCTGGCGTGCGGGGCGTCGCTGGGGCTGACGGTGGCGGGCCTCGGGCTGGTGCTGTTCCTCGCGGGGATGCGCCGCCCGGGCTGGATCACGGCGGTGGTCGGCCTCGCCTGGTCGGTGGCGGCGGTCATCGCCGTCGGTCCGGAGCTGCCGGACCAGACGCTCACGCCCGCAGGCGAGTTCGTGGCCCGGGCCACGGGGCCGCTGGCCGTGGTGCCCGAGCTGCTGCTCCACCCGGTCAGCCGCGGTGCGGAGCTGCTGTCGGAGCCGGCCGTGATCTTCCTCGTGCTGGTCCTGGCCCCGCTGCTGTTCCTGCCGATGGTGGCGCCGCGCCGGCTCTCGGGGGCGCTGCCGTGCCTGGCGCTGGCCATGATCGCCGACGCCGCCGTGCAGGACGCGGCCCAGCGCGGCGTGGTGAACCTGTCGCCGGCGGGCGCCCACATCGCTCCGGCGCTGGCGTTCGTGTTCATCGCCCTCGTGTACGCCCTGGAGCGCATCGGCACGCCGTCGGTCACCCGGGTCAACGTGGACCGCCGGGTGCTGTGGGCCCTTCTGGCGGGCGCCCCCCTCTTCTTCGTGACCCAGGCGCCCACCTCGCCGTACCGCCAGCCGTGGGCGTGGGGCAGCCGGGACGCGGTCGACGGCGCCCGCCTGGAGGCCGCCGATCTCATCGACGGGTCGGCCTCGGTGGCGGTGTCACCGTCGTCCACCGCGCTGGTGGCCGACCGGGCCGACGTCATCGAGCTCCCGCTCGATGGCGCCACCCTGAGCAACGACCGGCTCGAGGGCCGCATCCGGGACGTCGACTACGTGCTGCTCGACACCAACGGCACCGATCCCATCGGCGATCGCCCGTTCTGGCGGGCCACCGACGAGCGCCGGGTGCTGGCCGTCCTGGGCGAGGAGGGGTTCGAGGTCGTCTACTCGGCGCAGGGCATCTACCTGCTCGAGCAGACCGATCAGGGGTGAACGGCGGCCTCGTGGCCGCGCGCCACCAGCGCGGCCGGCAGCCGGTCCGCCGCCGCGTCCAGCGCATCGGCCGGCGCGGCTCCGTCGGCCCGGGCGAAGTCCAGGTCCCGCTCGGACTCGATGGGGATGAGGTGGAGGTGGGTGTGCGGCACCTCCATCCCGGCGATGATCACGCCGATCCGGGCGGGGGAGAAGGCGTCCATCTGCGCCGCGCCGATGGCCTTGCCGACCAGCAGCAGGTGGGCGGCGACGTCGTCGTCGAGGTCGATCCAGTGGTCGACCTGCGCCCGGGGCACGACGAGCGTGTGGCCCGGCGTGATGGGGGCGATGGTGGAGAACGCCACGCCGGTGTCGTCCTTCCACACGAAGCGGCCGGGGATCTCGCCGTCGATGATGCGGGTGAAGAGCGTGGGCATGGCGGGGAGCCTAGGGACGATGCGCCGAGGGTGACTCCCATCCGGTCCGCCGCGGGGGCGATCGGTAGGCTCGGAGGATGGCTGTGAGCAACGTGCCCGTCGCACCCACCGGGGGCGTCGACGAGGCGGGCGAGGACCGGATCCTCACGATCCCCAACGTCATCTCGCTCATCCGGCTGCTCTGCATGCCGCTGTTCCTGTACCTGCTGTTCGGCAAGGACGACGCCCTGGCCGCCGCCGTGCTCATGGGTGCTCTCGGTGCCACCGACTGGGTCGACGGCTACATCGCCCGGCACTACCACCAGGTGTCCAAGCTCGGGAAGATCCTGGATCCGGTGGCCGACCGGCTGCTCTTCTTCATCGGGATCGGCGGCATCCTCGCCTACGGCGCCGTCCCCATCTGGTTCGCGGTGATGATCCTGGTGCGCGAGGTGGTGGTGGCGATCACCACCGTCGTCCTCGGCGCGATGGGCGCCCGCCGGGTCGACGTCACCTGGTTCGGCAAGGCCGGCACGTTCTGCCTCATGGTCGCGTTCCCCATGTTCCTGGCCTCGGAGGCGGCGTTCTCGCAGGCCGATGCCTGCCGGGTGATCGCCTGGGGCTTCGGCATCCCGGGCCTCGTCCTCAGCTACTACTCGTGGGCCCTCTACCTGCCCCTCGGGCTCAAGGCGCTGGAGCTCGGTCGGGCCGATCGGGCCGCCGCCGAGGCGGCCGCCGGCTGAGCGTTGGTCCGCACCGTCCTCCCAGGTGGGTAGGTTCGGACCCATGAAGGCCGTGATCATGGCAGGAGGCGAGGGCACCCGGCTGCGGCCCCTCACCTCGAACTGCCCGAAGCCCATGCTCCCCCTGGCGAACCGCCCGATGATGGAGCACATCGTCGGGCTGCTGAAGCAGCACGGCATCACCGAGGTGGTGGTGACCGTGGCGTTCCTGGCCAACCAGATCCGGACCTACTTCGGCGACGGCTCCGAGTTCGGCGTGCGGATGGTGTACGCCACCGAGGACCAGCCGCTCGGTACCGCCGGTTCGGTGCGCAACGCCATGGACGAGCTGGACGAGACGTTCCTGGTGATCTCCGGCGACGTCCTCACCGACATCGACCTGGGCAAGGTCATCGAGTTCCACGAGCAGAGCGGCGCCATGGCCACCATCGGCCTCGTCCACGTGGAGAACCCGCTGGAGTTCGGCATCGTCATCACCCGGGAGGACGGCTCCATCGAGCGCTTCCTGGAGAAGCCCACGTGGGGCCAGGTCTTCAGCGACACCATCAACACCGGCATCTTCGTGCTGGAGCCCGAGATCTTCGACTACATCGAGGACGGGCGCCCGGTCGACTTCTCCAGCGAGGTGTTCCCCGCCCTCCTGGCCGACGGCAAGCCCCTCTACGGCGCCGTCGCCGAGGGGTACTGGGAGGACGTCGGCACGCTGGAGTCCTACGTGTCGGCCCACAAGGACGTCATGGACGGGCGCGTCACCGTCGACGTGCCCGGCTTCGAGTTCGGCCAGGGGGTCTGGATCGGGGAGGGGGCCGAGGTCCACCCCGACGCCAAGATCGAGGGCTTCGCCATCATCGGCGAGAACAGCCGGGTCGAGGCCGGTGCCCGGCTGGGCGACTACACGGTGCTGGGCGGCAACGTCCGGGTCCGCGGCGATGCCGACCTGGAGCGCAGCGTCGTCCACGACAACGCCTACCTGGCCGAGGGCGTCCGCATCCGGGGCTCGGTCATCGGCCGCGCCAGCGACCTGCGGCGCGGCGCTCGCACCGACGACGGCGCCGTCATCGGCGACGAGTGCTTCATCGGCGACGACGCCCACGTCGGCGCCGGCGTGAAGATCTACCCGTTCAAGACGGTCGAGGCCGGCGCCACCATCAACTCGTCCATCATCTGGGAGTCCAAGGGCGCCCGCAGCCTGTTCGGGCGCGACGGCGTCTCCGGGCTGGCCAACGTCGACATCAGCCCCGAGCTGGCGGCCCGGGTGGCCATGGCCTTCGCCACCACCCTGCGCAAGGACACCACCGTCATCACCTCCCGCGACTCGTCGCGGGCGGCCCGCATGCTGAAGCGGGCGTTCATGGCCGGCCTCAACGCCAGCGGCGTCAACGTGCTGGACCTCGAGGTCGCCCCCGTCCCGGTCACCCGGTTCCTCACCCGGCAGCCCGCCGCCACCGCGGGCGTCACCATCCGCCTGGTGGAGGGCGACTCCCAGTCCGTGATGATCCGGTTCTTCGACCGCGACGGCATCGACATCACCACCGACGCCCAGCGCAAGATCGAGCGCCTCATCGGCCGTGAGGACTTCCGCCGGGTGCTGGCCGGCGAGATCGGCGACATCGGGTTCCCGCCCCGCGCCCTGGAGCAGTACACGGCGGCCCTCGGCGAGACGGTCGACCTCGAGGTCGTCCGGGCCGCCTCCTTCAAGCTGGTCATCGACTACGGGTACGGCGCCACCGCGTTCGTCATGCCCAACGTGCTGGCCAAGCTGGGGGCCGATGTCCTCGGGGTCAACCCGTACGCCTCCACCCGCCAGGCCATCACCGTCGATCGCGCGAGGCCGTCCAGCGGGTCTCTGCCCTGGTGCTGGCCTCCGGCGCCCACCTGGGGGCCGTCCTCGACACCGACGGCGAGCACCTCACGCTCATCGACGACACCGGCAAGGAGCTCACCGACGACGAAGCCCGGCTGGCCTTCGTGTCGCTGGTCGCCGGGCACCTGGTGGGGGACCGCATCGCCCTCCCGGTGAACACCAGCTCCGTGGCCGAGCAGCTGGTGGAGCCCCACGGCGTGCGCATCCAGCACACCAAGACCTCCACCGCCGCGCTCATGGCCGCCGCCAGCGAGTCCGGCGTCGGGTTCGCCGCCAGCGGCGACGGCGGGTTCATCCTCCCCGGGTTCCTGCCGGCCTACGACGGTGGCGCCGCCCTGGTGAAGCTCCTCGAGCTGCTGGCCCTGGAGGGCACCACGCTCTCCCAGGTCCGGGAGTCGCTGCCGCGCACCCACATCGCCCACGAGACCGTCGTGACGCCGTGGGAGCAGAAGGGCCTGGTCATGCGGACGCTCGTGGAGCTCAGCAAGGACCGCCGCCTCGAGCTCATCGACGGGGTGAAGGTCCTCCACGACGACGGCTGGATCCTGGCG
>CALANQ010000212.1 GCA_937926025.1 uncultured Acidimicrobiales bacterium | reverse complement strand
GGAGATGGCCCGGACCTGGCGGGTGTTGGACGCCGAGGCGATGACGAAGTGGCCGCAGAGCGCCAGCACAGGACCGACCTCGAGCACCACCACATCGTCGGCCGACTTGGCGTCCGCCGCCCGGGCGGCCACGACGGGCCAGTGGGCGTCGTCGGACGGGTCGGTCATCTAGTTGCCTCCAGCGGCGGTGGTCTCAGGGGTGGTGGCGCCGGGCTGGCCGGAACCGGTGGCATCGCCCAGGACGTCCTTGCCCAGCACGATGGTCAGGTCGACGGTATCGGGTGCCTCGCGATCGAGCCGCACCTTTCCGGTGGCACCGATGCTCTTGGCCATCAGGGTGGCCAGGTCCTTGTCTTCGGGGTTGGCGTAGACGATCTCGGTCTTGTCGGTGTCGAACTGGGGGCCGTTGCCCAGCACGGTGACCGCTCCCCCGCGTCCGACGATCTGGCGGACCAGGTCCGACGGGATGCCGTCGGGCGACACGCCGTTGAGCAGGCGCACCGTGAAGCGGGAGCCGGGCACGGCGGCCGTGGGCGACGCCACGGTGTCGGTGATGAGCTGGTTGACGGCTTCCTTGTCGATGCGGAACAGGGGGATCAGCCCCGGAACCGAGTTGACCGGCAGCGTCTCGAAGGTGACCGGGCCGCTGGCCAGGGCCTTGGCGAACTTGCTGATGCCGGCGCTGGACTCGCCGGGCACCGCCTCGGCCTTGCCGGAGGACTCCAGCTGATCGAGCCACGCGGTCCAGACGGCCTCGTGACGGGCCAGCCGGTTGAGGTCGCTCTCGCCATCGATGGTGGCGGCCAGGAACGGACCCACCAGGTTGGCGGGCAGCTCGGTCTGGCCGCTGGGGATGACCTGGCCGAAGCCGAGGTCGATCTGGTCCGGGTTGTCGATGGTGAGGGGGCCGACGGGAGCGACCAGCTGCTCCCACCCGGCGTTGTCGAGATCGATGATCTCGTCGACGCCGACGTTGAGCAGACGGCCGACCTGGGAGGCGAGGCGCTCGCGGGCGAGGGCCGGGCGGTCGGCCACGACCTCGTAGGAGGTGCGCAGCCGGTCGACGCCGAACGACGGCTCGCTGACCTCGGTGTCGAGCGGGACGAAGATGACCGAGCCGCCGCCGTCGCCGCCGGCCAGGGACAGGAACGTGAGGCCGACCGGCATGTGCTGGTCGTCGTACTGGATGGCCACCGCGGTGGGGGTGGGGTCGACCGGTGCCTCGTAGCCGGGGTCGGTGGGCGACAGCGTGGAGCCGGTGTAGTCGCCCTCCTTGCTGTCGGAGATGAGCTGGTAGCCGGTGTAGCCGAGGACCGGGATGGAGGCGATGAGCCCCAGCAGCACGATGGAGAACACGATGCGGCGCCACAGGGGCGGTTTGGTCCGGGCGCCGCGACGGGCCGTGGCCGGGGCCACGACGGGCTCCGGGTCCGCAGCGGCCGCGGTGGACGCCAGCGGATCGGCCCCCGATCCCCCGGCGTAGCGGGGTGCGGCCTCGTCCGGCGGCGAGGTGGGTGCCGTGAACGACACCGGGTCGGCCAAGACGGCGGTGCCGCCCCCGACGGCCGCGCCCACGGCCGCCTTGCGGGCCGCCGTGGTGGGGCGAGCCGGCGCGGCGTTCTTGGCGGCAGGTGCCTCGGTGGCGTCGGCCTCCGCCGGCGTCGACGGGGTCGGGGCGAGCAGCGGATCGTCGGGGGCGAGGTCCGGGATCCGGGCCAGGGAGTCGCGCAGGCTCTCCCGCCGGGCCGCCGGTGCTGCGGCCGGCGCCGCGGCGACCGGCTCCCCCTCGTCGAGGCCCAGGGCGCGACGACGAGCATCGGCACCGGGGCGGGGACGCCGCGACGGAGGAGGCGTCTCCGAGGTCATCGGGTCAACGATAGAGGCCGCGGTCCGCGATGGCGGACGCGACCCCGGCCGTGGTCAGGTACCGGATGGAGCGGCCCGAGGCGACGCGCGCCCGCAGCTCGGTGCTGGAGATCTCGAGCTCGGGGATGTCGACGCGCACCCAGTCGAACTGCGGATCGACGGGCGTGGGCGTTCCGGGGCGGTCGACCACCACCAGGGTGGCCTGCTCGGCCACCTCCTCGTAGCGCTCCCAGGTGGCGAACCCGGCGGCGGCGTCGTTGCCCAGGATGACGAACAGCTCGGCGTCGGGCTCCTCGTGGTGGAGGGCGGCCAGCGTGTCGGCCGAGTAGGAGGGCCCGCCACGGCGGATCTCGATATCGCTGACCTGCAGGAACGGCGTGTCCTCGGCGGCCGCCTCCACCAGGGCGAGGCGGTCCTCGGCCGGGCTGATCTCCCGGCTCTCCACCTTCTGCCACGGCACGTTGGCCACGACCAGCAGGACCACGTCTAGGTCCAGCTCGCGCTGGGCATCAACCGCGGCGACCAAGTGGCCGATGTGGGGAGGATCGAACGTTCCGCCGAAGACACCGATCCGCCGCCCCTGTCCGCTCCGAACCATCAGACGACGTCCGGCCGTCGGTCACGAGGGCCGGTCGTGACGGGTGTCACCGCCCGCTCGGGAAATAGATGTGCGCAGGTCACGGTTCCAAATTACCTGCAAGGAACTTGCCGGATCGGCTTCGCTGAAGTGGGTCCGGCGGGAATGGTCGCCGCACCGAAGTTGTTGGAGAAGCCGTCATGAGCGATTCCGTTGGTCAGTACCTGAATGAGATCGGCGCCGTGGCGCTGCTCAACGCCCAGGAGGAGCGCGAGCTCTCCCAGATCATCGAGCGGGGTGTGGCCGCCCGCGAGCGCATCGCCGAGGGCAACGGGACGGCCGAGGACCGCCGCCTGGACCGGGCAGCGGCCCGGGCCAAGGACCGCTTCATCCGCGCCAACCTGCGCCTCGTGGTGTCGATCGCCCGCCGCTACCCGCTCCCGCCCGGCATGGAGCTCCTGGACCTGGTCCAGGAGGGCAACCTCGGCCTGGAGCACGCCGTCGACAAGTTCGACTG
>CALANQ010000211.1 GCA_937926025.1 uncultured Acidimicrobiales bacterium | reverse complement strand
GGGCCGGTCCACCGAGCTGGTCGACGAGCTCGACGAGCTGGGCTTCGGCGCCGTGTGGGTGCCCGAGGCGGTGGGGCGCGAGGCCTTCACCAGCGCCGCCCTGCTCCTGCGCGGCGGCACCGACATCGTGGTGGCCACCGGCATCGCCGGCATCTACGGCCGAGACCCGATGACCGCCAACGCCGCCCACCGCACCCTCACCGAGGCGTACCCGGACCGCTTCCTCCTCGGCCTCGGGGTCAGCCACCAGGTCATGGTCGAGGGCGTCCGCAAGCACGACTACTCCAAGCCGTACTCCGCCATGGCCGGCTACCTCGACGCCATGGACTCGGCGATGTTCTTCGCGCAGGCACCCACGGTCGAGCCCCAGCGGGTGCTGGCCGCGCTCGGCCCCCGCATGCTCGGCCTCGCCCGCGACCGGGCCGCCGGCGCGCTGCCGTACTTCGTGCCGCCCGAGCACACCGCGTTCGCTCGCGGCGTCCTGGGCGACGGGCCCCTCCTGGCCGTGGAGCAGGCCGTGGTGTTCGAGACCGATCCCGCTCGGGCCCGCGACATCGCCCGCTCGCACACCAAGACGTACACGCCGCTGCCCAACTACACCAACAACCTGCGGCGCCTCGACCCCACCTGGACCGATGACGACTTCGCTCACGCGGGCAGCGACCGCCTGGTCGACACCATCGTCGCCTGGGGCACCGAGGACCAGGTCCTGGCCCGCATCCAGGCCCACCTCGACGCCGGGGCCGACCACGTCTGCATCCAGGTCCTCACCGACGGCACCGCCCCCACCGTCGACGAGTGGCGCCGCCTCGCCGACCTCCTCTCCCTCCGCTGACGTCGGGTTCGGTCAGGTGTCGCCGAGGCGGGCGAGGAGGGTGTCGACGGCCTCGTCGTCCATGGCGCCGCCGAAGAGGGTGCGGAGGCGGGTGAGGGGGAACGAGCCCAGCATGCGGACCTGCTCGGGGTCCTCGGCCAGGCCGCTCAGGTCGCCGGCGCGGCTGTGGCGGAGGGCGTCGATGAGGACCTCGTGGCCGATCGGGTGCTCCAGCCACTCGGCCAGCGTGCTGCTGCGGTCGAGCGGGTAGGTCACCGGCGGCCCGTCGACGGCCGCCGATGCCACCAGCCGCAGGTCCCGTGACGACGCGCCGACCGCCACCTCGAAGGTCCCCGGTTCCAGGACCCAGCCGCCCGTGCGCGTGGACCACGAGGACAGGTCCCGCTCGTGGAGCACGAACGCCACCTCGGTGGATTCGCCCGGCTCCAGCGACACCTTGGCGAACGCCTTCAGCTCGCGAACGGGATGGACGAGCGTGCCGGTGGGTGCGCCCACGTACAGCTGCACCACCTCCTTGCCGGCCACCGCGCCCGTGTTGGTGACGGTGGCCGTGACCTGGAGACGGGGTGCGCCGCGCCACCCGGCGTCGGCCAGCGGGTCGTCGACGGCGGTCACCACGAGGTCCGAGTAGCCGAACGCGGTGTACGACAGGCCGTGGCCGAACGGGTAGCTCACCGGCCCGTCGATGGCGTCGTGGTGGCGGTAGCCGATGAACAGGCCCTCGCCGTAGCGGACGTGACCCTCCTCGCCGGGGAAGTTCCCGTACGAGGCCGTGTCCTGCAGCCGGACCGGGATGGTCTCCGCCAGGCGCCCCGACGGGTTCACCTCGCCGAGCAGCACGTCGGCGATGGCGCCGCCGCCGGCCTGGCCGCCGAGCCAGCCCTCGACCACGGCGTGGGCCGCGTCCTGCCAGTCGTCCACCGCCACCACCGAGCCGTTGGCCAGCACCACCACCAGGCGGTTGGCCACGGCGGCGACGGCATCGAGCACGGCCAGCTGGTTGGCGGGCAGGTCGATGTGGGTGCGGTCGTACCCCTCGGACTCGTACGACGGTGGCAGCCCGAGGAACAGCACGGTGACGTGGGCGAACCCGGCCTTGGCCACGGCCTCCTCGAGCAGGGCGGCGTCGTCGGCGGTGGGATCGTCGACGCCGAAGCCCGGAGCGAAGTCCACGGTCACGTCGTCGCCCACACCCGCCCGGAGCGCGGCGAGGGCGTCGTCCACCCGGGTGGGGTTCACCTTGGAGCTGCCGGCGCCCTGGAAGCGGGGCGTGCGGGCGAACTCGCCGATGACCGCGAGGTGCTTCAGGTCGGGGGAGAGGGGGAGCACGGCGTCGTCGTTCTTGAGCAGCACGACGCACTCGGCCGCCGCCGCCCGAGCCAGCGCGTGGTGGGCGTCGGCATCGGCCCGGTCGTCGGCCTC
>CALANQ010000210.1 GCA_937926025.1 uncultured Acidimicrobiales bacterium | reverse complement strand
CCCGCCGATGCCGGCACCCACCACGAGGGTGGCCGCCCGTTCGGTGCCACCGTTCGGTACGAGCCGGTCGGGTCCTTCGGTGGTGGGGTCGGTCGGATGGGTGGTGGCCGGGTTCACGGGTCCTCCTCGGGTCTGCTGCGGACCTGACGAGCCAGCGGCCCCGATCGTGACAGCGGCCAGGTGCGTCATCGGTCACCCCCAAGGTTGCGAAGGCGGGTCGATCCGGTGACGGTCCCGTGGATCGGCTGACCCGGGCCGCCGCCACCGGCCAGACTCGATCTCCATGGCTGCGCGCAGGTTGCTCCCCCTCTTCGTCGCGCTCTCGATCGGCGTCGTGGCGTGCGGTCAGGGCGGGACCCCCACCCAGGTGGCGGCGGGTGGCGACCCCGCGGCGACCTCCACCACCGCGTCGACCACCGAGGCGCCGACGACCTCGGTGCCGACGACCCCGACCTCGTCCACCTCCATCCCGGCGACGACCCCGACCTCGTCCACCACCACGGTCGCGTCCGCCGCCGATCCGGCTCCCGCCGACCCTGCGGCCGATCCGGGCGCCTCCCCGGTTGCCGGGCTCGACGCGGCCCAGCTCCAGGCTGCGGTGGAGGCGCCCCAGGGCGGGGCGGCGCGGTCGCTCGGCGGGGTCACCCTGGACCAGGTGACGCTCGACGACGGGACCCACGTCTGGCGGGTCCGCATCCCGGGGACCTTCACGGCGCGGTCGGCCCGGGTGTCGCTCTCGGTGGGTTCCCGGGTGGTGGGCACCGGGGTCCTGGCCCGTGACCTCGGCTCCATCACCGCGATCACCACCGACGGCACCGGCCTGACGGCGGGCCAGCCGGTGACCTACCAGTGGGAGGGCGGCCCCGTGGTCGCCGCGGGCCGACTGGCGGTGGGCCGATGACCACCCGCCGCCGCACCCGCAGGCTGGCCCTGGCGCTGTCCGCGCTGACCGCAGCAGGCGTCCTCGCCGGACCGGTCACCCCGGCGACGGCCCGTCCCACATCGCCCGCCCGCGCCACGGCACCGGCCGAGGCCCCGCTGATCGACCCGGGCGCCGTCGGCCCCGAGGCCGTCGACGAGCTCAGCTACGACTTCGGCGACGAGGCGTTCCGGCCGGTGGGCTTCCCCGCCGCGGTCGAGATCCGGGCCAAGGTCTACGCCCCGCAGAGCATCGCTGGCCGAGCGCCGCTGGTCATCCTCCAGCACGGCCGCCACGTCTCGTGCGCCACCGCCACCCAGGCCGTGCTGGAGTGGCCGTGCCCCGCCTCGATCCCCGAGGTGCCCAGCTACCAGGGCTACGACGCCCTCGGCCGGCTGCTCGCCAGCCAGGGCATGGTGGTGGTGTCCATCGGGGCCAACGGCATCAACGCCAACGACGGCTACCTCGCCGACGGTGGCGCCTCGGCGCGGGCCCAGCTCATCATGGAGCACCTCCGCCGCTGGCGGGCCTGGGACGCGAGCGACGCCGGGTCCCCGTTCGGGTCCCGTTTCGTCGGCCACATCGACCTCGGACGGGTGGGGCTCATGGGCCACTCCCGAGGCGGTGAAGGCGTGGCCGCCGCCGTGCAGCTCAACCAGCGCACCAGCGACCGCTTCGGCATCGTGGCCGCGCTGGCGCTGGCACCGGTGGACTTCGGCCGACGGGTCATCGGCGGGGTCGAGCTCGGCGTGATCCTGCCGTACTGCGACGGCGACGTCTCCGACCTCCAGGGCGCGTCGTACTACGACGACGGCCGGTATGCCACGCCGGGCGACCGCTCCTCGAAGATGACCGCGCTGCTGTACGGAGCGAACCACAACTTCTTCAACACCGTCTGGACGTCTGGACCCGGTTCGTTCGACGACGCCGGTGCGTTCGGCGCCTTCCGCGGCCAGGACGCCCGAGACACCGCCGACCCCTGCCAGCCGGGAGGCCACGGACGTCTCACCGCGGCGCAGCAGGAGCAGGCCGGTGCCGCCCTGATGGCCGGCTTCCTCCGGCGGGCGCTGCAGCCCGAGCCGGGCCTCCAGCGCTTCGTCACCGGTACGGCGCCGTACCCGCCGTCCACCGGCCCCGCCCGGTGGTCGATCGCCTACCACGCCCCCGATCGGCTGGACATCGAGACGTGGGCCAGCCCCGACACGGCGCGCCGGACCGCGGGCGGCCAGCTGGTGGACGGGCGCAGCGTCACCACCGGGCTGGTGTGCAACGCCTACGAGGGACAGGGCTTCGCCCTGCCGTCCGAGGTGCGCGTCGTGTCCACGCGGTGCTCCACCGCCGACCCGACGGCGATGGTCAACGACACCGGCGTGCTCGACGCCGGCTGGGTGCGGCAGGGTCCGTTCTTGCGCATCCCGCTGGCGACCAGCGGCACCGACGTCACCGGCTACGACGGGATCCGCCTCCGAGCGGCGGTCCTGTCGGACTCCCGCAACACCACCCGGGCGAAGCAGGACTTCTCGATCGTGCTGGAGGACGCGGACGGGAACCGGTCCTCGGTGGCCGCCGGAACCGGGAGCAACGGGCTCCAGCGGTTGAACGGCAGCTTCGTCCAGCACGCCGTGCTCAACGGCGTCCGGCTCCCGCTGGAGCGCTTCTCCGGCGTGGACCTGAGCCGGATCCGGGCCGTCGAGCTGCGGTTCGACCGGACCGGCGGAGGTCGCCTGGCGCTGTCGGACCTGGCCTTCACCCAGGAGGGGACGGGCTCGGTGCCGTCCACGGTCACCGGGTTCAGCCCGGTCGCTCCGTCGCCGTCGTTCTGCCGCCGCACCCCCGGTTCCCGCTGGGCGTGCGCGGTGGCCGAGCTGGCCTGGGGTCGCGACCCCACCCCGACCGAGGCGTCGTGGCTGGCGGCCGGGTACCCCACCGCAGCGGGTCGCCAGAAGGCCATCGCCCGGGCCCTCGGCGGTCCGACGGCCGCCGGGCTCCACCACGCCCGGGTGGCCCAGCTGTTCACCCAGGACGAGATCGACCCGGCGTGGATCAGCTCCACGCTGAGCGCGGCCGGCCGGCGGTACTGGGACGCGGCGACGGTCGACGTCATCGCGGGGCTGGCGGGCAGCAGCCCGTCGCTCGGCTCGTCGTCCGACGACGTGCGCGCCACCTACGAGACGATCCTCGGCCGCACCGCCGATCCGTCGGGGCTCGCCTACTGGACCCCGAAGGTGGCCCGGTCCGGCACCCGGGGCCTGGCCGCGGAGCTGGCGCGCAGCGCCACGGCCCGGGGCCGCATCGTGGACCAGCGGTACCAGCAGATCCTCGGCCGGCGCCCCGACACCGGTGGTCGGGCCTACTGGGTGAACCGGCTGGCCAAGCCGGGCGGCGAGCAGGCGCTGTTCGCCTCGCTCCTCGCCACGGAGAGCTTCCGGGTCGCCGCCGTCCACTGATCGGGGTCCGGCCCGCGCCGGCCGACGACCGGTCGCGTTAGCGTCCGCTCCCGATGACGCTGTTCGATCCCGAACCCGTGCCCGACGCCCCGGCGGCGGGCCCCACGGAGCGGATCCGCATGGTGGTGGCGTACGACGGGGCCCCGTTCTCCGGCTTCGCCCGCAACGAGGGGGTGCGCACGGTCGCCGGCGACCTGACCCAGGCCATCAGCACCGTCGTGGGCCACCCGGTGGAGCTGACGTGCGCAGGCCGCACCGACAAGGGCGTCCACGCCCGAGCCCAGGTGGTGACGTTCGATGCCCCCGTCGGCGCCGTCGATCCCGTCCGCCTGACCCGGTCGGTGAACCGCCTGTGCAGCCCGTCCATCGCCGTGTGGGGCGTCACCACGGTGGCCGCGGACTTCGACGCCCGATTCTCCGCCACCGCCCGGCGCTACCGGTACCTCGTGCACAACAGCCCGATCCCGGACCCCGCCTCGGCGGCCAGCGCGTGGCACGTCGATTCGCCGCTGGGCCTGCCCGCGATGGTGCTGGCCTGCGACGCCGTCATCGGGGAGCACGACTTCGCCTGCTTCTGCCGCCGGCCCAAGCGCCGCGACGGCGAGGAGGCCAGCCTGGTGCGCCGGGTCACCGAAGCGGCCTGGCACGACGACGGCGACGGGCGCCTGCGGTTCGAGATCGAAGCGTCCTCGTTCTGCCACCAGATGGTCCGATCCGTGGTCGGCACCCTGGTCGACGTGGGCCGAGGCCGGAAGCGCCCCGGGGACCTCCTCGGGATCATCCGCTCGGGCGATCGCGACCGGGCGGGAGACCTGGCCCCGCCCCACGGGTTGACGCTCTGGACGGTGCGCTACCCGGGCTGGTCCTCCGACGAGGACCGCGACGGGTGGCCGCCGGCGGAGCCGGGGTGAACGAGGGCTCGCCCCACGTTGACGCTGCGCGAACGCGGCCCCCATACTCCATCGGTCTCCGCAGCCGCAGACCACGCCGCATCGCCCCAGGTTGGACCCCATGTCGATCGCCTTCCACTGGTTCCTCCCCACCAACGGCGACGGTCGGCGCCTGGTCGAGCCGGAGCGGCCCGTCCCCGGTGTGGCCGGCGGCCAGCGCCCCGCCACGTTCAACTACCTGACCCAGATCACCCTGGCCGCCGAGGCGCTGGGGTTCGAAGCGGCGCTCACGCCCGCCGGGCCCTGGTGCGACGACGCGTGGGTCACCACCGCCGCGCTGGCGCAGCGCACCGAGCGCCTCAAGTTCCTGGTGGCGTTCCGGCCCGGGGTCACCTCGCCGACGCTCGCCGCCCAGATGGCCGCCAGCTACCAGTTCCACACCGGTGGCCGCCTGCTGCTCAACGTGGTCACGGGCGGTGATTCGGCGGAGCAGCACAGCTACGGCGACTGGCTGGACAAGGACGGCCGCTACGTGCGCTGCGGCGAGTTCCTCGACATCGTCCGCGGCCTCTGGTCCGGCGAGGTGGTCGACTACGAGGGCACGCACATCCACGTCGAGGGCGGTGCCCTCGGCCGTCAGCCCGACCCGGTGCCGGACGTGTACTTCGCGGGGTCGTCGCCGGCGGCGCTCGACGTCGCCGCCCGTCACGCCGACGTGTACCTGACCTGGGGCGAACCGCCCGCCCAGGTGGCCCAGAAGCTGGACCGGGTCCGGGAGCTGGCCGCCGCCCAGGGCCGCACCCCGCGGTTCGGCATCCGCCTCCATGTGGTCAGCCGCGACACCGCCGATGAGGCGTGGGCGGTGGCGAACGGGCTGCTCGACGGCATCTCCGAGGAGGAGATCGCCAAGGTCCACGCCCGGATGAAGACCACCGAGTCCGAGGGGCAGCGCCGCATGCTGGAGCTCCACGGCGGCAGCCGCGACAACCTCGAGGTGTCGCCCAACCTCTGGGCCGGCGTCGGCCTGGCACGCGGCGGCGCCGGTACCGCCCTCGTCGGCAGCCACGCCGAGGTGGCCGACCGCATCGAGGAGTACGCCGCGCTGGGCATCGACGAGTTCATCCTCTCGGGCTATCCGCACCTCGAGGAGATCTACTGGTTCGGCGAGGGCGTCCTGCCGGTGCTGGAGGAGCGGGGCTCGTGGGTGAACCCGGTCACCGCCGCCAAGGGCATGCAGACCAGCACCCTCGCCGCCGGCGGCGTCTCGTTCGGCGTGGTCCCCGGCCGGAACTAGCTCAGGCGTCGGCGGCGGCCGCCGCCTCGGCATCGCCGCCGGGGGCGTAGCCCCGTCGGCCGTTCGGCACCCCGTCCGTGCGGGTGTAGGTGAGGGCCCCGCTGGGACAGGTGTCGATGGTGGCGGCGATCTCGTCGGCCGAGGCCCGGGTGGGCTGCACCCACGGCTTGGCCTGCGAGTCGAACACCGTGGGCGACCCCTTCACGCAGTTGCCCGAGTGCTGGCAGCGCTCGCTGTCCCAGTGGACGATGATCCCGTCGCCCTCGTAGTCCCTGGTGGCCATCGGTGTGCTCCCTGCCGGTTCCTGCTGGTGCTCGGGCCGACGGTAGCGACCACCGGCCCGACCTGCACCGGGCCGGTCGGATCCACCACCCGCCCGCAGGGCTCTGCTATTTGCCCTGCCTCGCCAGGGGGCCGTAACGTATCCCTTCGGCCCGAAGCCGCCCGCGGGGCGATTCGCGCTCACGACCAGCAGATCCAAGGATTCACCGTGCCCACGTACACGCCCAAAGCTTCAGAGATCGAGCGCGACTGGCTGATCATCGACGCCGATGGCCTGGTGCTCGGCCGCCTCGCCACCGAGGTCGCCGCCATCCTCCGTGGCAAGCACAAGCCCACGTTCGCCCCCCACATCGACACGGGCGACCACGTGATCATCATCAACTGCGAGAAGATCGTCCTCACGGCCGGCAAGGCCGAGAAGAAGAAGGTGTTCCGCCACTCGGGGTTCCCGGGCGGCATCAAGGAGCAGACCTTCGCCGACCTCCTGGAGAAGAAGCCGGAAGACGCGGTGCGCAACACCGTGCGCGGCATGCTCCCCAAGAACCGGCTCGGCCGGGCCCAGCTCAAGAAGCTGAAGGTCTACGCCGGCCCCAACCACCCGCATGCCGCTCAGCAGCCCCAGGTGCTCGAGCTCGACCACGCTCGCCGCAGCGCGTAGGAGTCCCTGACGTGTCCAAGCCCCTCGTGCAGTCCACCGGCCGCCGCAAGGAAGCCGTCGCCCGTGTCCGCCTCCGTCCCACCGAGGGCGAGTCGGCCACCATCACCATCAACGATCGCGACTGGGTGGACTTCTTCCCGAACCCCACGCACCGCATGATCCTCCAGGAGCCCCTCAAGCTGACCCAGCTCGAGGAGTCCTACGACGTCGACGTCACCATCCACGGTGGCGGCGTCACCGGTCAGGCCGGCGCCGTGCGCCTCGGCATCGCCCGGGCCCTCATCGAGATCGACCCCGAGCTGCGCCCCACCCTCAAGCGGGCCGGCTTCCTCACCCGGGACGATCGCAAGAAGGAGTCCAAGAAGTACGGCCTCAAGAAGGCCCGCAAGGCTCCGCAGTACTCCAAGCGCTAGTCCGCTTCGCTCGATCTGGTCGAAGGCCGCAGCCCCCGGGCTGCGGCCTTCGCCGTCTCCCGGATCAGGTGGCCGGTACGGTGGCGCGCATGAGCTTGAAGTTCGGGACCGACGGGGTCCGCGGGGTGGCCAACCGGGAGCTGACGCCGGAGCTGGCGCTGAACCTGGGGCGGGCGGCGGCCCGGGTGCTGGGCGGGGCCCGGTGGCTGATCGGACGGGACACGCGGCGATCGGGGCCGCTGCTGTCGGCCGCGCTGGCCGCCGGGCTGGCCACCGAGGGCGTCGAGGTCGTCGACCTCGGCGTGGTGCCCACGCCGGGGGTGGCGTTCCTGTCGGGGGCCGACCACGTCCCGGCGGCCATGATCTCGGCCTCGCACAACCCCTTCGGCGACAACGGCATCAAGCTGTTCTCCGCCGGCGGGCTGAAGCTGTCCGATGAGCTCGAGGAGCGGCTGGAGCTGGAGCTCACGGCCCTGAGCGGTCAGGGTGACCCCCGGCCCCGCCCGATGGGGGCGGAGGTCGGCACGATCACCTCGGATCACGAGGCCGTCGAGCGCTACCGCCGCTTCCTGGCCGAGGACGTCGTACCGGCGGGGTGCCTGACGGGGCTGCGGGTGGTGCTCGACGGCGCCAACGGCGCGGCATCGGAGCTGGCGGCCGGGGTGTACGAGGCTCTGGGCGCCACCGTGGTGGCCATCCACACGCAGCCTGACGGGCTCAACATCAACGAGGTCTCCGGGTCCACCCACCCCGAGGCGCTGCAGGCCGCGGTCGTCGCCCACGGCGCCGACGTCGGGCTGGCGTTCGACGGCGACGCCGACCGGGTGCTGGCCGTCGACGGCGCCGGCGATCTGGTCGACGGCGACCAGATCATCGCCATCTGCGCCATCGACCGCCACGAACGGGGCAAGCTCACCCACGACACGGTGGTGGTCACCGTCATGAGCAACCTGGGCTTCCACCAGGGAATGGCCGCCCACGGCATCGAGGTCATCACCACCGACGTCGGCGACCGGTACGTGCTCGAGGCGCTCGACGAGGGCAAGCACAGCCTGGGCGGCGAGCAGTCCGGGCACGTGATCTTCCGGGACCTGGCCTCCACGGGAGACGGCATGCTCACCGGCCTGGCCCTCCTGTCGGTGGTGGCCCGCCGGGAGCAGCCCCTCGCCGAGCTGGCCGCGGCGGCGATGGTGCGCCTGCCCCAGGTGCTGGTGAACGTCCGGACCGCCCGCCGCGATCCGGGGCTCATCGCCAAGCTGGGACCCGAGGTCGCCGCCGCCGAGGGGCGGCTGGGCGAGCGGGGCCGGGTGCTGCTGCGGCCCAGCGGGACCGAACCGGTCATCCGGGTCATGGTCGAGGCGCCCACCCACGAGGAGGCCGCCGAGGTGGCCGGCCACCTGGCGGCGGTGGTCACGCAGCTGGGCGGCTGACCGGCGCCCGACGAGGTCCGAGGGCGGTGACCGGTACGATGGTCCGGTCCCGGTGTCCCGGGGCACTCTGCCCGTGTCCCCGGAGGATTCCAGATGTGCGGCATCATCGCCGTCGTCCGCCGCAGGAGCGCCCGCACGGCGCCCGCCCCCGCCGCCCTGCTCGCGCTGCTGGACGGGTCGTCCGAGGCGCTGCGGGCCGCCCCGGCTGACGGCCTCGCCGAGGTGCTGTCCGGGCTGGCCGATCGGGTCGAGGAGGTCGACCGGCTGCTGCGCGGCACCCCCGGCATCGCCTCCCTGCTGGCCGACCGCACGCTCGGCCCGGCCATCGACGGGGCCTGCTCGGGCCTGGGTTCGGTCCTGGCCGAGCGCGAGGGCGCCCTCGACGACGATCCCGCGGCCGGGGCGGCGGTCGAAGCGGTCAACGCGGCGGTCATCCGCCTGAAGGACGCGCTGTGGGCCGTCCAGCGCGACCGGCTCCGGACGGCCCGGGCGGTTGCGGACCTGGCCGGGCCGGCGCCCACCCCGTCGGCCATCGACGCCTTCGCCTCGGTGCAGGCGGCGCTCAGCGCCATCGACCGCCTGGAGGTGCGCGGCCGGGACTCCGCCGGGCTCATGCTGCTGGTCCACGGCCACGGGCTCGACCTCGCCGACCAGGCCGTGGCCGCGCTGCTGGCCGACCGGGCCGACGACCCGCTCTTCACGGCCGGTGCCGTGCGCGTCACGCCCGAGGGACACCTGAGCTTCGTGTACAGATCGGAAGAGCACACGTCTGAACTCCAGTCACTTAGGCATCTCGTAT
>CALANQ010000209.1 GCA_937926025.1 uncultured Acidimicrobiales bacterium | reverse complement strand
GTCTCCATCAGGCCGCGACCGTCGCTTTTCAGCACCGCCCGCGCCTCGGCCTGGTTCGAGGCCGAGGCCCGGACCCAGCTCCGCGGCCACGGCGAGGTCTTGGTGGACGACGACGTCCGCGGCGCCGCCATCTGGGCGCCGCCGGGCCACTGGAAGGGCACGGTCACCGAGGGCGTGGCCCTGGCCATCCCGTCGGTCCGCCTGTTCCGCTCGGGCCTCGGGCGGGCCATGGCCAACCTCAGCGCCATGGAGCGCAAGCACCCGAAGGACCCACCCCACTGGTACCTGGCCATCTTGGGCACGGACCCGGCCCACCAGGGCTCCGGCATCGGCAGTGCGCTGATCCGGGCGGTCACCGATCGCTGCGACGAGCAGGGGCTGCCGGCCTACCTGGAGTCGTCGAAGGAGCAGAACGTCCCGTACTACGCCCGGCACGGGTTCGAGGTCCGGGAGCAGATCGCGCCGGGAGGCGGACCGTCGATGTGGCTGATGTGGCGGGAGCCGCAGGGTGACGACCGTCCATGTCGAGACCGCCCGCCAGATGCAGCGGGCGGTCGAGGCGTTCGTGGCCGAGGTCGCACCGGCCATGCGGGACGTCGTGGCCCGGCTCCCCGAGCTCGACAGCAAGGAGATGGACCGCGACGTCGCCACCGAGGCGTTCAACCTGACCACCGCCCTCATCGACGTCGACCGCAGCCACACCGACGACGAGCTCTGGGGTCTGATCTTCGCCTTCGGCCGCTGGCTGCCGGCGCAGCTGGCCCGGGCCAAGCCCGACGACCTCCGCCGCAGCGACCTGCTGTCGGGCCGGGCCGGGTGGCTCGACCGGGTGTCGCCGATGTTCGAGATCCTGGTCACCGCCGATCGCCGGTTCGGCACCGCGCACAGCCGGACCTACTACGACCGCTCGCTGAACCTGGCGTTCACGGTCGCCGCCCTCGAGGCCGCCCCGTCTCGGACCGAGCTCCAGGCCATCGACGAGTTCCGCAACCAGATGCTGGCCGCCATGTCGGGGCTGCCGTCATCGCCGCTCCCGCCCCGGACCGGGGCCGGGGCCACCGGCATCCCCGCCGCGGCGGGACCCGACCAGGCCACCATCGCCGCGGGCGAGGGGTCTCCTCCGGCCGAGGAGCCGCTGCCGCCGCCCCGACCCATCGAGGAGCTGCTCGCGGAGCTCGACGACCTCGTCGGCCTCGACAGCGTCAAGACCGAGGTCCGGCTGGTCACCAACCTGCTGCGCGTCCAGCAGCTGCGAGCAGAGCGGGACCTGCCCACCACCCCGCAGTCGCGCCACCTCGTCTTCACCGGCAACCCGGGCACGGGCAAGACCACGGTGGCCCGCCTGCTGGCCGCCATCTACCGGTCGCTCGGCGTGGTGGAGAAGGGCCAGCTGGTCGAGACCGACCGGTCGGGCCTGGTGTCGGGGTTCGTGGGCCAGACCGCGCTCAAGGTCATGGAGGTCGCCGACCGGGCCACCGGCGGGGTGCTGCTCATCGACGAGGCCTACGCGCTGGCTCGAGGCGGCGAGAACGACTTCGGCCGGGAGGCCATCGACACCATCGTGAAGGTCATCGAGGACCGGCGCGACGAGCTGGTGGTCATCGCCGCGGGCTACCCGGACGAGATGGCGGACTTCATCGCCGCCAACCCCGGCCTGGCGTCGCGCTTCCCGAAGACGATCTTCTTCCCGGACTACGACGACGACGAGCTGTGGCGGATCTTCGTCGACCAGGGCGAGAAGGCCGGCTACCACCCCGATGCCGACGCCGAAGCCCGGGTCCGGGCCTGGTTCGCCTCGGTCCCCCGAGACAAGGGGTTCGGCAACGGCCGCCTGGCCCGCAACCTGTTCGAGGACGCGGTCGCCCGTCAGGCCAGCCGCGTGGTGGCCCTCACCGAGCCCACCGACGAGCAGCTCACCACCCTCACGGCGGAGGACATCGCCCCAGTCGGCGAAGGTCCCCGCCACGACCAGACCTGACCGGCTCAGGCGCTGCACCATGAGGACCCGGCGCCGCCGGTAGCGTTCGGATCCATGCTGAAGAGCCGCGGGATGGCTGTGATCGGCGCCTTCGTCCTGATCGCGCTGGCGATCCTCGTGCGCGGCCTGCTCGTCGACGGCAGCGGCGACGGCGGCTCGGAGCCGTCGAAGCGGCCAAGCGGCGAGGCACCGGTCGTGGCCTGCACCCCGGAGCTCTCGATGGTCTGCGCCGCGCTGGCCGACGCGGGCGCCATCGCCTCGGACCCACCGGAGCTGGACCTGGCCGACGCATCTGACCCGCCGGAGGACATCGACGGCTGGATCACGTGGAACCCGGCGCCGCAGGTGGCCAACTTCGACGCCGGCCAGGCCCCGATCTGGGGGCGGCCGATCTCCTTCGGCCGAGCCACCCTCGCCGCGCTGATGGACCCCGCCACGCAGGACGCCCTCATCGCCGCGTGCGACGAGGTCACCGTGTGGGCCTGCATCGGCCAGGCCCCGGCCGCCGACCTCACCGTGGGCGTCGGCGAACCGACCACGGCGGAGGGCCTGGCCCGGCTCGCCCCGATCGCCCTCGCCCTCACGCCCGACCGGGACACGAGTCAGATCCCCACCGGCGACCTGATCGACCTGGTCGACGGGCCCAGCAGCCAGGCCGACGCCGCCACCATGAGCCGTTCCGCCACCCAGGCCGGCGTGATCTCCATCGTGGTCGGCCCCGAAGACATCCTCGGCCGGGCCGCTCAGACCAACCAGGGCAAGGACCGCAAGCTCCAGGTGGCCGTCGCCACCCCCGACACCAAGGCCACCGTGGTGCTGGCGCCCCGCGCCGGCCGCGAGGATGACGTCGACCTGGCCTGCCAGGACCTCCCCGACGACGCCACCGCGGCCCTCCGTTCCGCCGGCGTCGAGCCGTGCACGGGAACGGTGGACGACGCCCTGGCAGGCTTCCTCTACCAAGTCGAGAAGAAGGTGGGTTGACATGCGCTCACGACCGAACACCCGATGGATCAGGCTGCTGGGCGCCGGCGTCGCCGTCGCCGCCGTGGCGGCCGGGTGCTCGACGGGCAGCGGCTCGGACTCGTCGTCGCCGAGCGACCCGTTCGGCGACCCGGGCAACTGCACCGTCATCGACGTCGCCGTCTCCTCCGAGAAGATCGACCTGATGACGGACCTGGCTCAGAGCTTCAACCGGTCCGACGATGCCGAGCTCAGCGACGGCGGGTGCGCGTTCGTCCGGCCGTACTCCAAGGCGTCCGGCGGTGCCACCACGCTGCTGGCCGAAGGCTGGGACGAGGCCGCCGAGGGCCCGCGGCCCGTCATCTGGTCCCCTGCCGCTTCCAGCTGGGGACAGATCCTCAACCAGCGGCTCGCCGACGATGGCCAGCCGGCGATGGCGTCGTCCAAGCCGGTCTCGTTCATGCTCACCCCGCTGGTGATCGGCATGCCCAAGCCCATGGCCGACGCCCTCGGGTACCCGCAGAACCCCGTCGGCTGGGCCGACATCGCCCAGCTGGCCACCTCGGGCGAGGGCTGGGCCAAGTACGGCCACCCCGAGTGGGGCGCGTTCAAGCTGGGCAAGACCAACCCGAACTTCTCCACCAGCGGCCTCAACGCCCTCATCGGCCAGAACTACGCGGCCACCGGCAAGACCCGCGATCTGTCCACCGAGGACCTCGGGGCCCAGAAGACCAAGGACCTGGGCGCCCAGATCGAGTCCTCGGTGGTGCACTACGGCGACATCACCATGACGTTCCTCAACAACTGGTTCCGCACCGACCGCTCCGGCACGTCGCTCCTCTACGCGTCGGCCGTGGCCGTCGAGGAGAAGTCGCTCATCGACTACAACCAGGGCAACCCCGACGGCGTGCTCGACCCCGGCGAGACCCCGCGCAAGCCGAAGGTGCCGCTGGTCGCCATCTACCCGAAGGAAGGCACCCTCTACAGCGACAACCCGCTGTACCTGCTGGACGCCGACTGGGTCAGCAAGCAGGAGAAGGAGGGCGCCGAGGCGTTCATCGACGTGGTCCAGCGGCCGGCGAACCAGAAGAAGGTCCTGGAGTACGGATTCCGGCCCGGCAACCCCGACGTCGCCATCGGCTCCCCCATCACGAAGGCCAACGGCGTCGACCCGACCCAGCCCTCGAAGCTGCTCCAGGTGCCCGATCCCGAGGTGATGATCACGATGCTCGACAACTGGAAGCAGCAGCGCAAGGGCGCCCGGGTGCTGCTGGTCCTCGACGTCTCCGGTTCCATGGAGGAGCCGGCGGATCCCGACGATCCGGCCAGCGACACCAAGCTGGACCTGGCCAAGCGGGCCGCCATCGACGCCCTCGACGAGTTCAAGGGCGACGACGAGGTCGGCCTGCGGGTGTTCAGCACCAACCTCGGCCCGGGCGAGGACGAGAACTACCTCGACCTGCTCAGCGTGCAGCCCATGTCCACCAACCGGGAGAAGCTGGCCTCGCAGATCCGCGACCAGCTCCCCCAGAACGCGACCCCGCTCTACGAGGTCACGCAGGACTCCTTCGAGGACATGGCCGACGGCTACGACCCGAAGCGGATCAACGCCGTCGTCCTGCTCACCGACGGGGTCAACGACGACGGCGACGACGCCGACGACCGCAGCCAGCTCCAGGACCTGCTGTCCACGCTGCAGGACGGCACCAACGGGGAGAACGCCACCCCGATCCGGGTGTTCACCATCGCCTACGGCAAGCAGGCGGACTTCGACACCCTCGAGCAGATCGCCGAATCCACCAACGCGGCGGCCTACGACGCCAGCAACCCGGCCACCATCTCCAAGGTGTTCACCGCCGTCGTGTCCAACTTCTGAGGGCACCCGACCGGGACGCGCGTCCGATCGCCGCCCACCCCAGCAAGTAGAAACGTGGGGTGGCAACGCTGAGCTTCCGGGATCGGTTCTTCTCGCCGCCCGTCGCTCGCGCCCTCACCTCGCCCAGCGGGATCCTGGCGCTGGGAGCCGGTGCGGCCATCGGCATCCTGGCCACCATCGGCACCGGGGGCCTCCTGGGACCCGTCGTGGGCGGCCTGCTCGGCGGTGCGGTCGGCTACGGCGGCCGGGTGGCGCTGGCCATCCCCCGCAACGGGGCCACCGCCTCCATCGACCCGTTCGGTGTGAACGAGCCGTGGCGCCACGCCGTCAAGGACTCGCTCCAGGCCCGCAACCGCTTCCGCGACGCCGTCACCAGCTTCAAGGCCGGGCCGCTGCGGGACTCGCTCCTCACCACCGGAGACCGGATCGACGATGCCGTGAACGAGTGCTGGCGGGTCGCCCAGCAGGGCCAGCAGCTCTCGAACGCCCGCAAGCGCATCGACGACCGCGAGACGCAGTGGGAGCTGCAGCAGGCCGCGGCGCAGATCCCGGCGGGGGCCGCTGCTTCGCCCACCCAGGCCCGGACCATCGCCTCGCTCCAGGCCCAGCTGGAGACGGCCCAGCGCATGGACGCGCTGATCTCCTCCACCTACGACGAGCTCCGGCTCATCAACGCCCGGCTCGACGAGGCCGTCACCCAGGCCATCGAGCTCTCGGTGACCAACCACGGCGACCTCAGCACCGTCAGCAACGACGTCGACGACATCGTCGGCAGCCTCACCGCCCTGCGCAGCGCCATGACCTCGCTCGACGGCACGCCGCCGCCGCTCGACGCCAACCCCCAGGACCTCGACGTCACCGGCGGCGCCCCCACCGGCCTCCCCGAACCGCCGACCGGCCAGGCCCAGAGCCAGCCGGGAGCCTGAGCCGATGCCACCCGACGACGACGACGTCGCGCCCATCTGGCGCCCCAACGCGGGGCGCCCGGCCAACCCGGCCGTGGTGCGCCCCCGGACGGTGTCGGCCCTCGGCGCGCCGGAGCCGCTGCCGCCCGCTCAGCCCGCCGCTGGAGGCCTACGCCGATCTGATCTGGCAGCCGCCCACCGGCCCGGTGCCCCGGGTCGACCCGGACCCGGTGGTCGACGACCTCCTCGCCGACCCCGACGTGTGGACCCTCCGCACCAGCGAGGACGAGCACGAGGCACCCGACGAGGCCCGCTGGGCCGAGCTCCAGCCCCTCGACGATGCGGCGGCCGTCATCGGGTCGCCATCGACGGTGATGGAGCCCGAGGAGGCCCCGACCGCATCGAGCGGCACGGTCAACCCACCGCGCCGACAGGGACTGCTGCGCTCCAACCTCATCGTGGCCAGCGGCACCGCGGTGTCGCGCCTCACGGGCTTCGTCCGCTCGTTCCTGATCCTGTACCTGCTGTACGAGGGCCTCGGCGACGCCTTCACCGGTGCCAACAACACGCCCAACATGATCTACGAGCTGATCCTGGGCGGCATCCTCACGGCCTCGCTCGTCCCGCTGTTCTCCGACGACCTCGAA
>CALANQ010000208.1 GCA_937926025.1 uncultured Acidimicrobiales bacterium | reverse complement strand
CGCTGGGAGCTGGAGCTCGACGTGCTCAACCGGGCCTTCGACGAGTTCAAGAGCCTGTTCTCCCGCCAGATCATCGAAGACGAGATGCTGTGGCGCGAGCTCGAAGACCGCTACGGCGAGTACTTCGAGGGCGGCATGGGCGCCGACGCCATCAAGTCGCTCATCGCCAAGCTCGACTTCGACGAGGAAGAGGTCAAGCTGCGGGCCGCCATCGACCCGCAGGAGGGCCAGCGCCCGCTGTCGGCCCAGCGCAAGCAGAAGGCCATCAAGCGCCTGAAGATCGTCTCGTCGTTCAACCAGCGCGATGAGAACGGCAAGCGCATCAACGACCCGGGGGCCATGATCCTCGACGTCGTCCCGGTGATCCCGCCGGAGCTGCGCCCGATGGTCCAGCTCGACGGTGGCCGTTTCGCCACCTCCGACCTCAACGACCTGTACCGCCGGGTCATCAACCGGAACAACCGCCTGAAGCGCCTGCTCGACCTCGGGGCCCCCGAAATCATCGTCAACAACGAGAAGCGCATGCTGCAGGAGGCCGTCGACGCCCTGTTCGACAACGGCCGCCGCGGCCGTCCGGTCACCGGCCCGGGCAACCGCCCGCTCAAGTCCCTCTCGGACATGCTCAAGGGCAAGCAGGGCCGGTTCCGCCAGAACCTGCTCGGCAAGCGCGTCGACTACTCCGGCCGTTCGGTCATCGTGGTCGGCCCCACGCTCAAGCTGCACCAGTGCGGCCTGCCCAAGCTCATGGCGCTGGAGCTCTTCAAACCCTTCGTGATGAAGAAGCTCGTCGACGCCGAGCTGGCCCAGAACATCAAGTCGGCCAAGCGCATGGTCGAGCGTCGTCGCCCGCAGGTGTGGGATGTCCTCGAGGAGGCCATCAAGGAGCACCCGGTCATGCTCAACCGTGCCCCCACGCTCCACCGCCTGGGCATCCAGGCCTTCGAGCCGGTGCTGGTCGAGGGCAAGGCCATCCAGATCCACCCGCTGGTGTGCACCGCCTTCAACGCCGACTTCGACGGCGACCAGATGGCCGTCCACCTGCCGCTGTCGGCGGAGGCGCAGGCCGAGGCCGCGTCCTCATGCTGTCGGCCAACAACGTGCTGTCGCCGGCCCACGGCCGTCCGCTGGTCACGCCCACCCAGGACATGATCATCGGCGCCTTCTACCTCACCGAGGTGGTCGAAGGGGCCAAGGGCGAGGGCCGGGTCTTCCGGCACCTGCACGAGATCGAGCGGGCCTACGAGTCCGGCGACCTCGAGCTGCACGCCCGCATCCAGTACCGCGGCCTCGACGACGAGGGCGAGCGGGTCATCGCCGATGACACCACCGCCGGTCGCCTGTTCTTCAACCGGGCGCTCCCGGACAGCTTCGAGTACATGAACAAGCGCATCGCCAAGAAGGAGATGGGCGAGATCGTGGACCGGCTGGCCCGTCACGAGGCCAAGGGCACGGTGTCCGCCAGCCTCGACGCCATCAAGAACCTGTGCTTCCGCTACGCGGCCCAGTCCGGCATCACCATCTCCATCGACGACGTGAAGACGCCGCCGGAGAAGGTGACGATCATGGAGGACCACGAGCTCCAGGCCCAGAAGGTCGAGGACCAGTTCCGCCGGGGCATCATCACCGACGGCGAGCGGCGCCAGAAGGAGGTGGAGATCTGGACCGATGCCACCGACATGGTGCGCACCGCGATGGAGAAGAACCTCAAGGCGCAGCAGTTCAACCCCATCGAGATGATGGTGGGCTCGGGTGCTCGCGGCAACATGATGCAGGTCCGCCAGATCGCCGGCATGCGCGGCCTGGTGGCCAACCCCCGTGGCGACATGATCCCCCGTCCGATCAAGTCCAACTTCCGTGAGGGCCTCGAGATGCTCGAGTACTTCATCGCCACCCCCGGCGCACGGAAGGGCCTCGTCGACACCGCCCTGCGGACCGCCGACTCCGGCTACCTCACCCGGCGCCTCGTCGACGTGGCGCAGGAGCTGATCATCAACGACGAGGATCCGTTCGAGAAGGCCGAGGCCACCGGGTCGCCCATCCGCGGCATCTGGATCGAGAACATCCAGCCCGACACGGCCAGCCGCCGCTCCTACCTGGAGACCACGCTGTACAGCCGGACCCTCGCCAACGACGTCACCTGCGCCGACGGCACCACGTACCCCAAGGGCACCATCGTCAGCGAGTCGATCATGGAGCACCTCCGTGACGACGAGACGGTGACCCGGGTCCGCGTGCTGTCGCCGCTCACCGACGACTCGGAGATCGGAAGAGCACACGTCTGAACTCCAGTCACTTAGGCATCTCGTATG
>CALANQ010000207.1 GCA_937926025.1 uncultured Acidimicrobiales bacterium | reverse complement strand
GCGGGCCCTGGAGGTCGGCCAACGGGACGGCGATCCGCGCCCCGGCGGCATCGGTCTTGACCAGCCAGGCGCTGGCCGCTCCGCCCACGGTGGAGAACGTGCCGCCCGCGTAGACGCGGTCGCCGGAGGGCGACGTGGCGAGCGACAGGACGGTGCCGTTCGGGCTCGGGTCGTACCCCGTGACCGACCAGGTGCCGGCGTCGAGCGCGGCGAGGCGCGAGCGCGACGCGCCGCGGATCGTGGAGAACGATCCGCCCACGTACAGCCGCCCGCCGCCGAGCGCCAAGGAGTACACGTTTGAGTTGGTGTCGGCTACGAGGGACGGGGACACGGCACCGGTGGCGAGGTCGACGGCGGCCAGGCGGCCCCGGGGCAGACCCCGGATCGTGGTGAAGGAGCCGCCGACCACGAGGCGGTCGCCCGACACCACGAGGCTGCGCACGATGCCGTTGGTGTCGGCCTGGAAGGCGGGGCGGAGCGCCCCGGTGCCGAGGTCGAACGCAGCCAGGTTGCGGCGCGTCGCCGTGGTGCGCCCGTCGGGGCTGCGGACGGTGGAGAAGTCGCCGCCGACGTAGACGGTGTCGCCGACGACGGCGGTGGCGTAGCCCGTGCCGTCGACCCGCCACGACGCCACCGGGGCCGAGGCCCAGTGGGCGGGCTCGTCGCTGGCGCCCGCACCGCCTTTGAGCAGCGGCACCAGGAGCGCGACGACGGTGGCCACCACCACCACGACCCCTCCAGGCCGGGCCCGCACCCCGTTTGCGCCGCCCATCAGGGCCGAACTCTACGCTCCGTAGCGAAACCTGTCGACCGCCACGTTCCGTGAGGTTGCCTCGCTGGCTACTGGCGGGACATCTCGGCTCGGGCCTGGGCCTCCGCCTCGGCCTTCGCCGTCAGCTCGTCGAAGCTCCGGTACAGCTGGATGTCCACCCGCTGCAGGTCGCCCTCGAAGCGGAACGGCGCGTCGTAGGCGGCGCTGACCGCGGACCCGTGGTCGTAGCCGACGCTGGGCCCGATGCTCGACATCATGAACATCACGAACGGGATGTCGGCGGCGCCGACGCGCTCCCCGTCGATGACCAGCTCGGCGCGGCCGCCGGTCTGGGTGCGGCGGAACTCCAGCCCGATGACCGAGGGACCGACGGGCACCTCGACCTCCGACGTGACGATGGTGTGGTCGTCGAACGCGTTGTAGTCGATCACCAGGCGGTCGTCCTGCACGAACAGGGTCAGGCCGCTGTTCTCGGTGCCCACCGCGTAGAGCACGCCGCCGGTGCCGGTGGGCCGGTCGACGGTGGCCAGCAGGTCCCAGCCGAGACCGGCCAGGGGCGGTCCGGCCTGACCGGGCATCGGCGACATCGGCGGGTAGTAGGTGTAGTGCCGGCTCTTCGGGTGCGGCGACTGGTCCCGGAAGCGGGCCCCGAAGAGCTCCACCGTGCGGTCGTCCAGCGGGAACACGCCGTGCTGCTCGGCCTCGGCCCACCAGCGTTCGATGAGGTCGGCGAGCTTGTCGGGCTGGTCGGCGGCCAGGTTGCGGCACTCGGAGCGGTCCTCGGCCAGGTGGTACAGCTCCCAGTCGTCGTCCTCGAACGGGGTGCCGGGCTGGTGCTTGGTGACGGCCTTCCAGCCGTCGGCGTAGATGGCCCGGTGGCCGCCCATCTCGAAGTACTGGACGGTCTTGGCGTCGGGGGCGTCGGGTGCGGCGAACGTGTAGTTCATGGCGGTGCCGGTGAC
>CALANQ010000206.1 GCA_937926025.1 uncultured Acidimicrobiales bacterium | reverse complement strand
GTCCCGGAGTCGAACGGCTCCACGCCGACCTCACCGTTCTCCGCACTTACCTTGTACCCGGGGGCGATGCAGAACCCGGGCATGCGGCCCGTCCCCTGGCCGGTCTGGCCGTAGCGCACGCCCTGGTCCGAGCCGTTGCAGACGAAGTCCGTCTGGTCCTTCGGGCCGAGGGTGGCACCGGGGAACTGCCGCAGGACGTTGGTGAGCGGCGGACCGAAGGCACCCGAGCCGTCGGCGGCCTTCTCGCCGTAGGACCAGCCCTTGGTGTGGCAGCGGCCGCACGAGTAGGCGCCGCCGGCGAAGCCGTCGTCGTAGCCCATGTTGAACAGGGCTTCGCCTTCGGACTTGTACATGGGCGGGCAGTCGGCGACGTCGACGGTGGTCTCGTCGAAGGCGGCGAGCTCGTCGTCGCTGAGATCGGCCTTGGCGGCGTCGGTGCGGGCGGCCACGCAGGTGGCGTCCTTCTTCTCCATCATCACGGCCAGCTGGTCCGTGACCTCCTTCTGCGCCTCCTCGGGCGTCAGCTGGAAGGTGGCGATGTAGTCGATGAGCTCCTGGAGCTTCTGATCCGTGAGGGGGCCACCGCCCTTGGTGCCCCAGGGGGGCATCGGCGAGAACGGCCGGCCGTAGGTGAGGATGTAGCGGACCTCGTCACGGCTGTAGCGCAGCAGCACGGTGTTGAGCGCCGGGCCCTGCCAGGTCACCGTCTTGATGAAGCGGCCCTGCGAGTCGGTGAGGGTGTAGGGCGTGGCACCGCCGACGCCCTCCTTGCCGTGGCAGAAGGCGCAGTTGTAGCCACCGTTCTCGGTGGTGTCGAACATGGCGGCGCCGCGGCTGACGAACTCGTCCGCGATGCGCTCCTTGGCGCCGTCCTGGCGGCCCGGCTCCTGCAGCCAGTACAGGGGCAGGCCGATGCCGATGACGAACAGGCCGAGCAGGCCGAACGTGAGGGTGCGGTCGAGCTTGCGGCCCTCGAGCTCCTCGTCGTCGTAGTACGGCTTGCGGTTCGGGGCGAGCTCGATCTCCGAGCCGACCTCGGGCTTGGCCTGGCGGATGGTGACGAACGCGTAGACGACACCGATGATGACGGCCAGCAGCAGCAGGAGCAGGCCGATCGAGGTTTGGGTTGCGACCTCGGCGAACATCAGTGACCGCCTCCAGACGACACGCAGTGGGGGCCCTCGGCCTCTTGGCCGGTGGTGTTGGTCCCGAGCGGGGGACCCTGGATGATGACGCCGGTGTCGACGGTGAGGGACCCGCCGCTCACGGACATGGCGAAGCGGTCCAGGCCACGGGGGGCGGGGCCGCCCTTCTGCTCACCGACCTGGTTGTACTGCGAGCCGTGGCAGCCGCACTCGAACCACTGCGAGGTGAGGCAGGCCGGGACGCGGCAGCCGAGGTGCACGCACTTCTGGTAGAGGGCGATGACGCCCTCCTCCATGCCGGCGAGCTCCGCGTCGCTGTAGGTGGCCTTGGCCTTGTCGAGCGCGCTCGACGGGTAGGCCGTGATCCACATGCGGCCTTCGGGGTAGTAGGCGAAGCCGTTGCCGTTGGTGATGGCCTTCTGGATGTCGGCCAGCTTGCCGACGGCGATCTTGGAGCCGAAGCCGCCGCTGGTCTGGGGCCAGAGGAACGCCAGCACCGCAGCGCCGAAGCCGCTGAGGCCGAGAATGAAGCCGCCGACGATGGAGCGGTTGAGGAACTGGCGCCGGTAGACGCCGATCTCCTCGTCGTCGGGGGCGACGAACGGCGCCGGCGGGGCCGGCTCGGACACGGGGACGAGGTCGCCGCCCTTGCGGGCCAGCTGCGCGGCGCGCTCGACCTCCTTGCCGGAGCTGCCCTCCATGAGCGGCGTGGCCTTCCGGGAGCTCTTGTCCCGCTTGCGGGTCTCCCGGGAGAGGTAGCCGCCGGAGGCGGTCGCGTCGTCCTTGCGACGGAGCGAGGCGAAGATCACGAACCCGGCTGCGATGACGAGCAGCGGGATGGCGATGACGAGGGGGTTCATCAGAGTTCCTTCCTCACAGCTCGAAGAAGAGGCCTGCGGTCCACGGGAAGACGAACAGCTGCCCGGGGCCACGGAAGAACGAGCCGATCATGGTCAACACTGCGCACGACATCAGAAAGATCGTGAAAAGGGCGACCGCGAACTTGCGGTCCTCGGGCTTCGCCGAGGGGTTCTTGTCGATGTAGGGGGCGATCATCAGACCGCCGAGGCCGATGCCCGGCAGGAGCACGCCGGCCACCATCGGGTGGAACAGGGCGAGGAGCTCCTGGAGGCCGAGGAAGTACCAGGGGGCCTTCGACGGGTTCGGCGTCTTGTTGATGTCGGCCAGCTCGAGGAGCGGGGCGTTCACGAAGATCGAGAAGATGAACACGAACGCCAGGCAGGCGAGGGCGGCCACGAACTCGACCGACAGCAGGTGGGGCCACACGTGGACCTTGTCCTGCGGCGCGGCCTTGACGTCCTGGATGGAGCCGGACTTGACCACCGTGAGGAGGCGCTGGGTGTGGCCACCGGGACCGGCCGCCACGGGCGGCGCGGCGGGGGCGACGGCGGTGCCCCCGCCGGCAGCAGGGGTGACCTCGCTGCCACCGGCAGCCGCGGCGTCGCCGCCGGCGGCCTTGGAGCGGGCGGCCTTGGCCCGCTCCAGCAGGTGGGCGGGGATCTTGCTCTCCGCCTCGGATGCCGGCGCGTCGGCCTCGGCCGCCGGCGCGGCGTCCTCGGCCTTGGCGGCAGCCGCCTTGGCGCGGGCCTCTTCGGCTCGCTTGCGGAGGTGCTCGGGGATCTCGGTCATGACGTCCTCCTCGACCTACAGCGGCCCACTGATGCCGCCGTCCTTGCGGACACGCCAGAAGTGGATGGCCATGAAGATCACGATGACGAACGGGAGCATGAGCACGTGCAGCACGTACCAGCGCAGCAACGTGTCGGTACCGATCTCGGATCCGCCCAGCAGGACGAACCGCACTTGGTTACCGAAGACCGGGGTGTAGCCCATCATGTTGGTGCCCACGGTGACCGCCCAGAGGGCCAGCTGGTCCCAGGGCAGCAGGTAGCCGGTGAACGAGAGCAGCAGGGTGAGGAGCAGCAGCACCACGCCGATCACCCAGTTGAACTCCCGCGGGGGCGTGTAGGCGCCGTGGTAGAAGACGCGGGCCATGTGCAGGAACACCGACAGCACCATGAGGTGGGCGGACCACCGGTGCATGTTCCGCACCAGCAAGCCGAAGGTCACCGAGGTCTGCAGGTGGTAGATGTCGTTCCACGCCTGCGCCGCGGTGGGCCGGTAGAAGAACATCAGGAAGATGCCGGTCACCGTGAGCAGGATGAACAGGAAGAAGGAGAGGCCGCCGAGGCAGAGCGTGTAGCTCACCTTCACGGCGTGGCGCTTCACCTTCACCGGGTGCAGGTGGTACAGCACCGAGTTCATGATCACGTAGGACCGGTTACGAGGGCTGTCGGTGTAGCCCTTGCGGAAGATCGAGCCCGGTCGGAAGATCGAGTTCCAGGCCTGGCTGGACTGCGTCTTGTCGATCAGCTCGGAGACCTTCGAGGGTCCCTTGTTCTGCATGGTCTTGGCCATCGGACTACTGCTCCCGATTCTGTGGGCCGGTGGAGGGAAGGGTGATCATCCGAGGCGCATCCCGTAGCCGTAGCCGTGGGTGTTGGTGCGCTGGTGCCCGTCGCCGTTGGCGGCCGGGTCACCCACCTTCCCGAGGATGATGACGCCGGTGGGGCACCGGTCGACGCAGAGCGCGCAGCGGGTGCAGACGTCGTCGTCGATCAGGAACACCACGTTGTCGCTGGGGTCGATGCCCGGGAGCTCCGTGCCCGCCGCCTCGGCGATGGACTGCGGCTGCACCATGTGGATGCACTTCCACGGGCAGATGTCGACGCAGCCCTCGCACATGATGCACTCGGACTGATCGATGTGGATGAACTGCTTGGGCTTGACCGCCTTGGCCAGGTAGTCCGCATCGACCTGCACGAGGGCGTAGTCGGTGCGGAACTCCGGCATCGGGGGGTTGGCGTCGGTCTTGGCCATGGGCTCAGGCCTTCACCAGGGGTCGGCCGTAGTTGGACTTCTCGACCTCGTCGGTCTTCTTCTGGCCCCGGTTCTGCCAGACGGCCCACAGGATGACGGTGAGCACGAAGGCGATGCCGTAGAGGTTCACGGCGATGAGGTCGGCCAGCGTCTGCTTGGAGATGACGATGGGCGACCACTGCATGAGCCCGGTGGAGCCGGGGCCGGCGAGGATGGCGTCGGACCGCATGGCGAGCTCCGAGCCGGAGTAGATGAGCCACTGGTGCGGCACCACGCCGAACGCCCAGAACAGGCCGAAGGTGCAGAACACCGAGGCGGCCATGGCCTCGCCCCAGGAGAGGTAGGCGTCACGGGGCCGGCGCTTCGAGTACAGGACGACGATGCCGGCCAGGACGAACATCACGATGAGCGAGCCGGTGAACGCGACGTTGGCGAATCCCTTGGCCGCATTGGTCACGATGGACCAGAGCTGCGTCCCGATTGATTCTGCACCGATCAAGGTGACGGCTCCTCTTCGTGAATCCGATCACAATCCAACTGGTCGAACCGAAGCTGACGAGCAGACCGGTTCGAACGCTGGTCTAGCACGCGGCCTCGCGGACCACACATTCCGAGCAGACCTCCTTCACCACCTCATACGGTGCCCCTCCCACCAGCGGACGAACCCTCCCGAGCGCACCCCGGATGGGCCGTCGGAGCCCGTCTGCGAACGACGGCGGACGGCGGGTCGCAGGGGTCCCCCGGCGGCTTGGCCCCGGCGGAGGGGACGGGCCTAGAGTGGCCGCGTCCACCGGGTGATCGTGTCGTCACCGGGTGCCGATCCGCCTGCGGAGGAATGCGTTGACCGAGATCCCCGAGCACCTGCTGAAGCGAGCGGCCGCTGCACGCGCCGCCAAGGCCGGAGGCGAGGCGCCCGCTGACGACGCCGCCCCCGCCGCGGGTGACGCCCCTGCTGCTGCAGCGTCGGACGCCCCGTCCGCCGCCGTCGAGAAGCCCAAGGCCGCCCCGGCCCCGCTTCCCACCCTCGACGAGGCCGAGGCCGCTCCGGTGGTCGACATCCCCGTCGTCGCCGCCGCCAAGGCCCGCAAGCGCATCCCCTACTGGGCGGCGCCGGTCCTGGCCCTGCTCCCGCTCTGGGGCATCATCTACGTCTTCTCCGTGCAGCCGCCGCCCGCCGGCGAGACCGACCCCTTCGTGATCGGCAAGGAGGTGTACACCGCCAACTGCGCCGGCTGCCACCTCCCGAGCGGCGCCGGCGTCGCCTCCGGCGGCACCGGTCAGCAGCTGAACGACGGCCACGTCCTCGCCACCTTCAACGACCCGCTGGCCCAGGTCTACTGGGAGCACTTCGGCACCGACGGGGGCGCTCGCGCCGACGGCACCTACGGCGACGGCACCCAGCGCAACATCAACGACCTCAGCAACAACATGGGTGGCTTCGACTCCCTCTCCCCCGAGGAGATGGCGGCCGTCGTCATCTACATCCGTGAGGAGATCGACGGTGGCGACCCCGCCGACGACCCGAACTTCAACTCGGAGCTGTTCAAGGCCGACCCCGGCGCCATGGCCGCCCTCGTCGAAGAGGTCGCGGCGCTCGATCCGGGCAACCCCGACGCCGTGAAGGACCTCGAAGGGGCCGAGTCGAACTGAGCCCGGCGCCGGGACCAGCCCGGCTGCCTGCTCCGTACACTCACCGCCATGGCTGACTCCCCCGCTGACCGCGCCGACGTCCTCGTCGTGGGCGGCGGGCCGGCCGGCGCCGCCACCTCGTTCTGGCTGGCCAAGGCCGGCGTGCGCGTGGTGTGCGTGGAGCGCAAGGTGTTCCCCCGGGACAAGACCTGCGGCGACGGCCTCACGCCCCGCGCCGTCAAGCAGCTCACCGACATGGGGCTGTACCACGAGCTCGAGGCGTACCACCGCTACACCGGCCTCCGGGCCGTGGCTCACGGCGTCACCCTCGAGCTGGACTGGCCCGACCACCCGATCTACCCCGATCACGGCTTCGTGGTGAAGCGACGGCACCTCGACCAGCTGGTCTTCGAGCACGCCGGGGCCGCCGGAGCCGAGACCCACCAGGGCACGGAGGCCGTCTCCCCCATCGTCGAGGGCGGCCTGGTCACCGGTGCCGTCGTCAAGGACAAGGCCACCGGCGAGACCCGGGAGATCCGGGCCCGCTACATCGTCATCGCCGACGGCGCGAACTCCCGGTTCGGCCGGGCCCTCGGCACCGCCCGGAACCGCAGCTACCCGCTGGGCATGGCCATCCGGACCTACTACGAGAGCCCGCTGCACGATGAGCCGTGGATCGAGAGCTGCCTCGACGTGCGCGACCGCAACGGCAACTCCATGCCCGGCTACGGCTGGATCTTCCCGGTGGGCGACGGCACCATCAACGTGGGCATCGGCCTGCTCTCCACCTTCCGGGACTGGCGGGACGTCAACACCTCGCACCTCATGCGCGAGTGGGCGGCCACCGCACCCGACTACTGGGGCATCGACCCGGAGAACCCGGTGTGCGCCCCCACGGGCGGCCGCATCCCGATGGCCGGCTCCGTCAACCCCAAGGTCGGCCCCACGTGGGCGGTGGTCGGCGACGCCGGTGGCTCGGTCAACCCGTTCAACGGCGAAGGCATCGACTACGCCTACGAGACGGGCCGCCACGTGGCGGACCTGCTGGCCGAGGCCATCAGCACCGGCGACGGCATGGTCCTCCAGCAGTACCCGAAGTGGCTGGAGGCGGAGTACGGCCTCTACTTCAAGGTGGCGCGGCTCTTCGCCCAGGTGATCGGCCAGCCGGCCCTCATGCGGGAGCTCACCCGGGTGGGCATGCGCAGCCGCAGCCTCATGGACTGGGTGCTGCGCATCATGGCCAACCTGCTCCAGCCCGACGAGATCGGCCCTGCGGAGGCCGCGTACGCCATGGCCGCCGCCATCGTGAAGCGGGTCCCCGAGCCGCTGCCGTAGCGACCCGGCCGCCCGCTGGCCAGGTCAGGTGGGGTCGGGGTCGACCCAGCCGCCGACGTCGGCAGCGAGGCGGTCGGCTTCGCCCGGGCCCATCGAGCCTGGCGCGTAGAGGTGGACGGGTTCGTGGTGGTCGAGGATGGCCTCCACGATGCGCCACTGCTCGTCGAGGGCGTCGGCACGGCCGAAGCGGCGGGCATCACCCTCCATGGCGTCCTCCAGCAGGCGCTGGTAGGCCGCCTTGCGGACGCCCAGCACCTCGCCGAACGACACCTCCAGGTCGACCGGCTCGGGGATCAGGTCCTCGCCCGGCTTCTTGGCGTGGAGGTGGAGCTTCACACCGTCGGAGGTGCCCAGCTGGAACCGCAGGAAGTTCGGGCCGGGCTCGGGGGCGTCGGGCGGGGTGAACAGCAGGCGGGGCGGCTCGTTGAAGGTGACCACGGCCTCGGTGGCCGACACCTGCAGGTCCTTGCCGGTGCGCACCAGCCACGGCACACCGGACCACCGCCACGAGTCGATCTCGAAGCGCACGGCGGCGTAGGTCTCCACGTCGGACCCCCCGTCGACGCCCTCCTCGTCGACGTAGCTGCGGTACTGGCCCCGCACGTAGTCGGTGGGGTCGATGGTGCGCACCTGGCGCAGGAGCTTGGCCTTCTCGTCCCGGAGGGAGTCCGCATCGGCACCGACGGGCGGCTCCATGCCGAGCAGGGCCACGATCTGGAGGAGGTGGTTCTGGAGGACGTCGCGCAGGGCGCCCACGCCCTCGTAGAACTTGCCGCGGCTGCCCACGCCGAAGTCCTCGGCCATGGTGATCTGCACGCTGGAGATGAAGTTGCGGTTCCAGACCGGCTCCAGCAGCGAGTTGGCGAACCGGAACACCAGCAGGTTCTCCACCGACTCCTTGCCGAGGTAGTGGTCGATGCGGAAGATGTCGGTCTCCGCGAAGGCCCGGTGCACGCAGTCGTTGAGCTCCTGGGCGCTGGCCCGGTCCCGGCCGAACGGCTTCTCCACCACGACCCGACCCCCCTCGTTGACGCCGACGCGGCGGAGGCCGTCGAGCACGTCGTCGAAGAGGGTCGGCGGGATGGCCAGGTAGAACAGCGGCCGCTGGCAGCCGTCGAGCACCTTGGCCAGGTCGTCGAAGACCTGCGGCTCGCGGTAGGGGAAGAAGGCCGAGGGATGGTGCTCCAGCGTGGCGCGGATCAGCCGCCCGATGCCTTCCGTTACCTTCACATGCGCAGGCCGGTCATCGTCCGCCGCAAAGTCCATCGCGGTGAAACACGCCACCGCCGGGGCCCACGAGAGCGTCTCGAAGATCTCCTGCTTGTCGCGGAAGTAG
>CALANQ010000205.1 GCA_937926025.1 uncultured Acidimicrobiales bacterium | reverse complement strand
CATACGAGATGCCTAAGTGACTGGAGTTCAGACGTGTGCTCTTCCGATCTCCACCAGATGACGTCGGTGAGGTCGCCGAAGGTGCAGATCATGGCGATGCCGGTGCCCTTGTCGGGCTCCGCTAGGCGGTGGGCCTTGACCGGGACCTCGACCCCGAAGATCGGGGTGGTGACCGTGGTGTCGAACAGGTCCTGGTAGCGCTCGTCGTCGGGGTGCGCGACCAGGGCGACGCAGGCCACCAGCAGCTCCGGCCGGGTGGTGGAGATGATGATGGGGTCGCCGCCGTCGGGGCGGTGGAACGCGATGTCGTGGTAGGCGCCGGGGCGCTCCTTGTCCTCCAGCTCGGCCTGGGCGACCGCGGTCTGGAAGGTGGTGTCCCAGAGGCTCGGCGCCTCCGAGGAGTACGCCTCGCCGCGCTGCAGGTTGCGCAGGAACGCCCGCTGGCTGACCCGCTGGCTGGTCAGCGAGACCGTGGAGTACGTGGTGGACCAGTCGATCGACAGGCCCAGCTGGCGGTACAGGCCCTCGAAGGCCTGCTCGTCGATGGCGGTGAGCTGCTCGCACAGCTCGACGAAGTTGCGGCGGCTGATGGCGTCGAAGTCCTGGCGCTTCTTGGCCGGCTTCTCGGGCGGGGCGTAGCCGTCGACGTAGGGGACCGTGGGGTCGCAGCGGACGCCGTAGAAGTTCTCGACCCGGCGTTCCGTGGGCAGCCCGTTGTCGTCCCACCCCATCGGGTAGAAGACCTCCTTGCCGGCCATGCGCTGGTACCGGGCGATGAGGTCGGTGTGCGTGTAGCTGAAGACGTGCCCGACGTGCAGGGACCCGCTGACGGTGGGCGGCGGCGTGTCGATGGAGAAGACGTCGCCCCGCTCCTTCGTCCGGTCGAAGGTGTAGGTGCCCTGCTGGTCCCACACCGCGCCCCACTTGTCCTCGAGACCTTCGAGGGACGGCTTCTCCGGGACGTTCGGGCTTGGCATAGGCGCTCAAAGGTACCGGTCCCGGATTCGCCCCTCCGAACCCGTTGCCACCGTCGAGAACGGATTCGGGGTCTCAGGGGCGGCAGGTGGTGCGGCATGATCGTCGGGTGAGCGTCCCGGCCATCCACCTGTACGACACCCGGCGGCGCGCCGTGGTGCCGTTCGAACCGCTCGTCGAGGGGAAGGCCGGCATCTACACGTGCGGGCCCACCGTGTACGCCCCGCAGACCCTCGGCAACATGCGCAGCCAGTTCACGCCCGACGTGCTGCGGCGCCTGTTGATCGCAGCGGGCTACGAGGTCACGTTCGTCACCAACATCACCGACGTCGGTCATCTCGTGAGCGATGCCGACGAGGGTGACGACAAGATGGAGAAGTCGGCCCGGGCCCAGGGCATCAGCGCCGCCGACGTGGCCGCCCACTGGACCGAGCAGTGGGCCACGGACCGCCGCCGCCTGGGCATGCTCGAGCCCGACGTCCGCCCGGCGGCCAGCGAGCACATCGCCGAGCAGATCGCCATGGTCCAGGCGCTGGAGGCCCAGGGCCGCACCTACCTCATCGACGACGGCGTCTACTTCGATGTGTCCACGTTCCCGGCCTACGCCGACTTCGCCCACCTGAACCTCGACGAGCTGGAGGCCACCGGCCGGGTCGAGACCGCCGGCAAGCGCCACCCCGCGGACTTCGCCCTCTGGAAGCTCAGCCCGCCCGACAGCACCCGGCTCCAGGAGTGGGACTCGCCGTGGGGCGTCGGCTTCCCCGGCTGGCACATCGAGTGCTCCGCCATGGCCACCAAGTACCTGGGCGAGCGCTTCGACATCCACACCGGCGGCGTCGACCACATCCGCGTCCACCACACCAACGAGGTCGCCCAGAGCGAGTGCTCGCTGGACGTGCACCCGTGGGTGTCCATCTGGGTGCACACCGAGTTCCTCGACCTGAAGGGCCGCAAGATCTCCAAGAGCGCCGGCGACGTGCTGGTGGTCGACACCCTCGTCGAGGAGGGGATCGACCCGCTGGCGTTCCGGTACTTCCTGTTCCAGGCGCACTACCGGTCCCAGCAGGAGTTCTCCATCGAGGGCGTCCGCTCCGCCGGTACCGCCCTGCGCCGCATCGTCCACCACGCCGTCGCCGCCCGGGACGCCGTCGACGGGGCGGTGAACCAGGACGATCCGGCCCGCACCCAGCCCTACCGCGACGAGTTCTGGGGCCACCTGGCCGATGACCTCAACACGCCCCGGGCCCTGGCCGTCGTGGCCACGGTCGCCCGCGACGCCCAGCTGTCGGCGGCAGACCGGTGGAGCCTGTTGGCGGACTTCGACCAGGTCCTCGGGTTCGGGTTGGCCGATGCCACCGACCCCGAGGCGGCCGACGACTCCGCGGCGGATCCCCGCATCGCCGCCCTGCTGGCGGAGCGCACCGCGGCCAGGGCGGCCAAGGACTGGGCCGAGGCCGACCGCATCCGCGACGTGCTCGCCGCCGAGGGCCTCGAGATCGTCGACACCCCCGACGGCCCCGTCGCCCGCCGCCGCACCTGATCGCCCGGTCGGGGTGGCGGGTGCGGCGGGATCTGAGGCGGGGCCTGGGTCCACCTGGCGCCACGGGGGGTGGCGGGTCTAGCATTTCCCGTAGTTACCGCCCGGTAACAACCGTCGAGATCCACCCCATCGCCTGACGCCGGCCGGGGTGGACCAGCCCCGGAAGGTCGTGCCCGTCATGGGAGATTTCTCGCTCGCGCTCAACGAGGACCAGGAGCAGCTCAAGGACTGGCTGCACCAGTTCGCCAAGGACGTCATCCGTCCGGCTGCCGAGGAGTGGGACGAGAAGGAGGAGTTCCCCTGGCCGGTCGTGCAGGAGGCCGCCAAGATCGGGTTGTACTCCGTCGACTTCGTCACCAACGCCATGCTCGGCGACCCCACCGGCCTGACGATGCCGATCGCCATCGAAGAGGTCTTCTGGGGCGACGCCGGCATCGGCCTGTCCATCTTCGGCTCCGGCCTCGCCGCCGCCGGCATCGCCGGCAACGGCACCCCCGAGCAGATGATCGAGTGGGTCCCGCAGTGCTACGGCACCGCCGACGACGTGAAGCTGGGCGCCTTCTGCGTGTCCGAGCCCGACGCCGGCTCCGACGTGAGCTCGCTGCGCACCCGGGCCGTCTACGACGAGGCCAACGACGAGTGGGTGCTCAACGGCACCAAGGCGTGGATCACCAACGGCGGCATCGCCGACGTCCACGTCGTGGTGGCCGCGGTCGACCCCGAGCTGCGCGGCCGCGGCCAGGCCAGCTTCATCGTCCCGCCGAACACCCCCGGCCTCTCGCAGGGCCAGAAGTACAAGAAGCACGGCATCAAGGCCAGCCACACGGCCGAGGTCGTGCTCGAGGACGTCCGGGTCCCCGGCCACTGCCTGCAAGAGGCCGGGGGTGTTCGGCGGGACGATGAAGC
>CALANQ010000204.1 GCA_937926025.1 uncultured Acidimicrobiales bacterium | reverse complement strand
GTAGTTGAGCTGGTTGATGATGAGGCCCCAGCCACCGTGGAGCTCGCCGAGGATGGCCGAGTCCGGCACCTTCACGTCGTCGTAGAAGGTGTGGAACGTGCTGGCGTTCACCATCGTGTGGATCTTCGTGTACGAGTACCCGGGGTCCGTGGTGGGGACCAGGAACATCGTGATGCCCTTGTGCTTGGGGGCGTCGGGGTCCGTGCGGGCGGCCAGCCAGATGTAGTCGGCGTAGTTGGCCAGCGACGTGAACGTCTTCTGCCCGTTGATGACCCACTCGTCGCCGTCCTTCACCGCCTTGGTGGTGAGCGACGCCAGGTCGGTGCCGGAGTTCGGCTCCGTGTAGCCGATCGAGAAGTGCAGCTCGCCGGCCAGGATCTTGGGCAGGAAGAAGTCCTTCTGCTCCTGCGTGCCGAACTGCATGATCGTCATGCCGACCGTGTTCACCGACAGGAACGGGGTGGGGGCGCCCGCCCGCCAGGACTCGTTCATGAAGATGAACTGCTCGACGGGGCCGAAGCCGCGGCCTCCGTACTCCTCGGGCCAGCCGACGCCGAGCCAGCGGTCGCGGCCCATCTGGCGCACCGCCTCGAGGCACTCGGGACTCCCGGTCTCGCCCGCGGCAGCGGCGGCGATCACCTCCGGGGTCATCAGATCGGCGAAGTAGGCGCGGAGCTCCTTGCGGAGCGCTTCCTGCTCGGGCGTGTACGCGATGTGCACGGAAACCATTCCCCTGACGGTCCATCAGAACGAGAACACGTTCTAGCACCGCACCCCGCCGCGCCACCCAGGCGAGAACCCAGCGGGAGCCCGGCGCGCCCCGCCCCCAGAGCGAACTTCGTAGGTGAGATCGACCGTTTGGTGGCGCTCACCTACGAAGTTCGACGAGAACCCTTGCGACCCGAGGCCCGTTCCGGTAGAACACTGAACCATATGGTTCAGTATGTCGACGCCCGCCTCGATGCTTCCTTCGCCGCCCTGTCGGATTCGACCCGGCGCGGCGTCCTCGACCAGCTCGGGCGCGACCAGGCCTCCATCTCGGATCTGGCCGAGCGCTTCCAGATGACGCTCACCGGCATGCGCAAGCACATCGGCGTCCTGGAGCGGGCCGGCCTCGTCGTCACCGAGAAGGTCGGTCGCGTGCGGACCTGCCGCCTCAGCGATCACCGCCTCGACGAGGTGGCGGCGTGGCTCGCCCAGTACCAGCAGCGCTGGGACGAGCGCTTCGACCAGCTCGACGACGTCATCGCCGAGCTGAAGCAGCGAGACGAACCCGATCGAACCGATCAACCCCACAAGAGGAAGTGAGCACCAACCCATGGACACCAACACGAAGGTGGAGCAGACGTCGGACCGCGAGGTCGTCGTCACCAGGACGTTCGACGCCCCGGCCCGGCTGGTCTTCCAGGCCTGGTCCGACCCCGAGCTGTTCCGGCGCTGGTGGGTGCCGAAGTCGATGGGGATGACCCTGCACGACTGCGAGATGGACGTCCGCACCGGCGGCACGTACCGCCTCAACTTCGGCGGCGACATGGACTTCTACGGCCGCTACCTGGAGGTGACGCCGCCGGAGCTCATCGTGTGGACCAACGAGGAGGGCAGCGAGGACGGCTCGGTCACCACGATCGCCTTCACCGAGACCGACGGCACCACCACCGTGGTCGTCACCGAGCGCTTCCCGTCGAAGGAGGCGATGGAGGCCGACGGTGGCGCCGCCGACGCCATGCACGAGACCTTCGCCCAGCTCGACGAGCTCCTCGTGGAGCTCGCCGCCGCCTCCTAGGCGGCACGTCCTGATCGACCCGCCGCTGGCTAGGGTCGCGACCGTGCCCGAGAGCTTCCCGATCACGTTCGACGACGACGCCAACGTGCTGCTGGCGCACGACCCGCTCGCCCTGCTGTACGGGATGCTGCTGGACCAGCAGGTCCCGATGACGTGGGCCTTCCGGTCGCCGATGGTGCTCAAGGAGCGCTTCGGCGACCGGTGGTCCCCCGCCGGCATCGCCTCGATGTCCGAGGACGACGTGGTCGAGGTGTTCTGCCGCAAGCCGGCCGTGCACCGGTATCCGGCCGCGATGGCCCGCCGTGCTCACGGCATCGCCCAGGTCATCGTCGACGAGTACGACGGCGACACCGCATCGATCTGGACCACCGCCAAGTCCGGCGAGACCCTCTACAAGCGGGTCAGCTCGCTGCCGGGGTTCGCCACCGAGAAGTCCCAGATCTTCGTGGCGCTCCTGGCCAAGCGCTTCGACGTGAAGCCCCGCGGCTGGAAGGCCGCCGCCGGCGCCTTCAGCGACAACCAGCCCCGCTCCGCCGCCGACGTGGACTCCGAGCCCAAGCTCCGCGAGGTCCAGGCCTGGAAGAAGGCCCAGAAGGCTGCCAAGAAGTCCAAGTCCGAGTTCTCGATGTAGCCATGCCGAGCACCGGTCAGGGGGTCTCTTCTTTGCCCCCATAGACGATTCGCAAGGGGGTCGTTTCATGGCTCCGGCCGCCGGTCAGCTCATCCGCGAGGCCCGCCTCCGGGCGAGCATGTCGCAGGCCGATCTCGCCCGCCAGGCTCAGGTCTCCCAACCGGTGATCAGCGCCTACGAGAAGGGCCACCGCGAGCCAGGGCTGGAGATGCTCCGGAAGCTCATCGAGGCTTCCGGCCACGACCTGACCATCGGGCTCGCTCCCCGGCCCGCCGCACCGCGAGGTCTGCCGGACACGCCGGCTGGGCGGCGCCTGCGGCGACACCGGCGAGCCATCAACCACACGGCCGCGCAGCGCGGCGCAACCAACCTTCGCGTGTTCGGGAGCGTCGCTCGTGGCGAAGACACGGAGGCGAGCGACATCGATCTGCTCGTCGATCTGGCACCGGGGACGGGACTCCTCGGACTCATCGGTCTGCAACGCGAACTTGCTGACCTCCTGGGCAGGGAGGTCGACCTCGTGCCCGCTTCGGGCTTGAGGGCCGATGTCCGTGATGCCGTCCTGGCCGACGCGATCAGCCTGTGAGACCGGATCGTCTTCGCCTCGCCGACATCCTCGAGGCCGCGACCGCCATCGACGCGCAGCTCGGCTACTTCCCCAGGAACTGGAAGGCGGCGAACGCGGGGCAGCGGAGGGCTTCGTCGGGGATGTCCTCGGCCGGGAGCGGCTGGGCGATCTCGTCGACGGTGGGGCCGTGCCGGTCGGCCAGGGACTCGAGGAGCGGCACGTCGAAGCCGTAGAGCTCGGCGGCGTTGCCGCCGACCATCCGGCGGATCTCGGCCTCGGGCACGCCCTCGAACGCCATGCGGAGGTGCTCCCGGGTGTAGGGCCAGCAGCCCTCGAGGTGCGGGTAGTCACTCCCCCACATGATGCGGTCCACACCGACGGCGTCGCGGAGCCCGACCTCGTTGCGCCGGATGAAGCTCGATCCGAGGTGGCACTGGCG
>CALANQ010000203.1 GCA_937926025.1 uncultured Acidimicrobiales bacterium | reverse complement strand
ATGATCACGTCGGCGAACTGGCCCGAGCCACCCGTCTGCTTCTTGTGGGTGTAGCGGTGCTTCTCCACCGGGCGGGTGATGGTCTCGCGGTAGGCGACCTGCGGCTTGCCGACGGTGGCGTCCACGTTGAACTCGCGGAGCATGCGGTCGACCAGCACCTCGAGGTGCAGCTCGCCCATGCCGGAGATGAGGGTCTGGCCGGTCTCCTCGTCGGACTTGACCTGGAAGGTCGGGTCCTCTTCGGCGAGGGCGTAGAGGGCCTTGCCCATCTTGTCCTGGTCGGCCTTGGTCTTGGGCTCCACGGCCACCTGGATCACCGGCTCGGGGAACTCGAGGTTCTCCAGGATGATCGGCGCCTTCTCGTCGGAGAGGGTGTCACCGGTGCGGGTGTTCTTGAGGCCGATGCCGGCGACGATGTCGCCCGCGGACACGACGTCGAGGTCCTCGCGGTTGTTGGCGTGCATGAGCAGGATGCGCCCGACGCGCTCCTTCTGCCCGCTGCGGCTGTTGAGGACGCTGTCGCCCTTGTTCAGCGTGCCGGAGTACACCCGGAAGTAGGTGAGCTTGCCGTGGGGGTCGGCCACGATCTTGAAGGCCAGGGCCGAGAACGGCTCGTTCACGTCGGCCTTGCGCTCCACCGGCTCGCCGCCCTTGAGCGACTCGCCCTGGACGGGCGGCAGGTCGAGCGGCGACGGCAGGTAGTCGACCACCGCGTCGAGCAGGGGCTGGACGCCCTTGTTCTTGAAGGCCGAACCGGTGAGCACCGGCACCAGCTCGTTGGCGATGGTGGCCTTGCGGATGGCGACCTTGAGGTCCGCCTCGGTGATCTCCTCGTCGCCGAGGTACTTCTCGAGGATGTCGTCGTCGACGGAGCCGACGGCGTCGAGCATCTCGTGGCGCATCTCCTCGGCCTTGTCGGCGAGCTCGGCGGGGATGTCGACGATGTCGAACTTGGCGCCGAGCTCCTCGCCGCTCCACACGAGGGCCTTCATCTTGAGCAGGTCGACCACGCCGGAGAAGTCGCCTTCGTAGCCGATCGGGATCTGCAGGATGGCGACGTTGCCGCCGAGGCGCTCCTTGATGGAGTCGACGGCCTTGTAGAAGTCCGCACCCATGCGGTCGAGCTTGTTGACGAAGCACATGCGCGGCACGCCGTACTTGTCGGCCTGGCGCCACACCGTCTCGGTCTGGGGCTCCACGCCGGCCACGCCGTCGAACACCGCGACGGCGCCGTCGAGCACGCGCAGCGAGCGCTCCACCTCGACCGTGAAGTCCACGTGGCCGGGGGTGTCGATGATGTTGATCCGGTGGTCGTTCCAGAACGTGGTGGTGGCGGCGGACGTGATGGTGATGCCGCGCTCCTGCTCCTGGACCATGTGGTCCATGACCGCCGCACCCTCGTGGACCTCACCGATCTTGTAGGTCTTGCCGGTGTAGTAGAGGATCCGCTCGGTCGTGGTGGTCTTGCCCGCGTCGATGTGGGCCATGATGCCGATGTTGCGGTAGCGCTCGAGTGGGATGCTTGCCATCTGCTTCGTCTCAGTTCACGTCTGGTGCCGGTCCATGCCACGACCGGGTCCCGCTGCGGCAGGCCCGGTCGTCACATGCCGGGCCCTGCGGCCCGGAGGGAATGGAGGGAGGTGGGTGCCCGAAGGCAGCTACCAACGGTAGTGGGCGAACGCCTTGTTCGACTCTGCCATCTTGTGCAGATCCTCACGGCGCTTCACCGAGGCCCCGATGCCGTTGCTGGCGTCGAGGATCTCGTTGGCCAGGCGCTCGGCCATGGTCTTCTCCCGGCGCTGCCGGGAGTAGCCCACGAGCCAGCGGATGGCGAGGGTGTTGGCCCGGCGGGGCTTGACCTCGACGGGCACCTGGTAGGTGGCGCCACCGACGCGGCGGCTGCGCACCTCGAGCTGCGGACGCACGTTGTCGACCGCACGCTTCAGGGTACCGACCGGATCGTCGGTCCCGGTCTTGGACTGGACGATGTCGAGCGCCGAGTAGACGATGCGCTCGGCGGTGGAGCGCTTGCCGCGCTGGAGGACCTTGTTGACGAGCTGGGTGACGACGACCGACCGGTAGATCGGATCGGGCATCAGCTCGCGGCGGGGGGCGGGACCCTTGCGGGGCATGTCAGCCTTCCTTCTTCGCGCCGTAACGGCTGCGGGCCTGCTTGCGGTCCTTCACACCCGAAGTGTCGAGGGTGCCGCGGATGATCTTGTAGCGCACGCCGGGGAGGTCCTTCACACGACCGCCACGGACCATCACGATGGAGTGCTCCTGGAGGTTGTGGCCCTCGCCCGGGATGTACGCCGTGACCTCGACGCCGCTGGAGAGGCGCACACGAGCCACCTTGCGGAGCGCCGAGTTCGGCTTCTTCGGGGTGGTCGTGTAGAAGCGGGTGCAGACGCCACGACGCTGCGGGGCGCCCTTGAGCGCCGGGGTCTTGCCCTTGGTGGGCTTGTCCTGCCGGCCC
>CALANQ010000202.1 GCA_937926025.1 uncultured Acidimicrobiales bacterium | reverse complement strand
GCGGGCTGGCGCTCGTCTACTCGGCCAAGGACCACGGCCCCGAGTCCGTCCAGAGCGGCCCGACCACCACCACGAGCGATCCCAGCTGGGTGCGGGAGCACGCCGTGCTGCCGGCCTGGGGCTGGTCCGTCGAGCGCCCGACCACCTGGTCGGAGCAGTCCTGGAGCCTCGACTGCCGTTCCGACACCGGGTACCTCGTCACGAACCAGCCCCACGAGCTGGAACCGGGCGGTACCGGGACCGGCACCGGCGGGTGCGGCGTCCGCTGGAGCGACGACGACGTCTCGGACCCCGGGTTCGTCGGATTCGAGCTCCACCTCGGCGAGGGCGACCCGACCACCCCGTCGATCCCCCGGGGTCCCGCCGACACCCCCCTGCCCATCGATCTCGAAGCGGGTCCCACCACGTGGATCATGGAGTCGTCGACCAGCGGCACCCGCTGGACCGGCGAGGTGTCCCGCAACAACGACCACGCCCTCCGCGTCCGGGCGTGGGCCGGCGCCGAGGCCCCGGCCGCCGACGTGGCCGCGCTGCACCGCATCGTCCGGTCGCTCACCTGGGAGACGCCCGATCGGCAGAAGGACCGGGGCCAGGGCATCGAGGGGGTCCCCTCGTCGGCGGGGTTGCGGACCTCGACCTTGCTCACCTGCATGATCGACCGCGGGTACCGCCCGTGGCTCCGAGGGGGGACCACCGGGACGGTCGACGGCGAGACCATGGCCGAGATCGTGTGGGCCGACGGGGACCAGGCCCGGTCGTCCTACGGCGACGACCACGAGGACTGCGCCGCCTTCGCCGCCGACGCCGGCAGCCGGGCCGACGCCAACGACGGCCCCTGGCCCCTGCTGGACCAGCCCAGCCAGTCGCCCGAAGACGCAGCGCGCGACCACGTGGTGCCCGAGCTGGCCGCCCTCCCCCTGGCGCAGCGGGCCGAGGCGCAGCGGTGGTTCGTGACCGGCGAGGGGACGTGGGCCCTGGCCAACGGCGTGGCGCCCGCCGGCGGCGACGGCGACGCGTGCGCCATCGGCGACCCCGCTGGCACCCGAGGGGTCGACTGGATCTGCCCGTGGGACTACGGCGAGATCCTGCTGGTGGACCACGAGGGCCGCGTGCTCCACGCCTACCCCATGCCTGACCTGAAACCCACCTGGTTCTGGGCCACAGAAGAGGCGATCTACGCGGGGCACGTCGGCGACGGTGGGGCGCCCGACTCCACCATCGTGCGGATCGACCGCACCACGTACGAGTCCCAGGTGCTGGTGTTCCCCCACCCCGAATCGCCCCAGGGGCTGATGCTCCCGAACTGGTCCGAGGCCCCGGCGGGAGCGGCCATCGGCGACCTGGTGCGGGTCGGCGACGAGACGCCTGACGACTCGCGCACGCTGGTCAACTCCTGGATCGGGGTCACCTCCATCGATCTGCCAGCGATCGAGCAGCTGTTCGCGTAGGTTCGCCGGAAGGCGGCTGCGGTGCAGCGGCCGCCACGGACCCGAGGGGACGACTCGTGAACCTGACCATCGTGAAGACGCTTCCGAAGGGCGAGCAGACGCTCGTCATGGACACCCGGCCCAAGCGGCTCGACGGCCTGTCCGAAGACCAGCTGCTGGTGCTGCACGGTCGGGTCCGCCGCGGCCGCAACAAGTACCGCAAGAACTACCGCCAGGGCGCCGCCGCCCAGGTCAAGAAGGACGGGTCGCGCGGTGCGGCCAGCAAGAAGAGCCGCGGCGACTCCGAGCGGGCCGAGGTGTTCGAGGACGCCCTCGCCCGCGTCAGCGAGCGCCTGGCCAAGGCCGCCCGCAAGGAGGCCGGTGCCCTCCGCAAGAAGCGCCTGACCGCCGCCAAGAAGGCCAAGGCGGCCCGGGCCAAGGCCAAGGAGCAGGCCGCCGCGAAGAAGAAGGCGAAGCAGAAGTCCAAGGCCACGAAGAAGGCGGCGCCCAAGGCCACCGCCAAGGGCAAGCGCACCTCGAAGAAGACCCCGGTCAGCAAGAAGAACGTGGCCGGCCAGCGGGCCACCAAGGCCCGCAAGAACGCCAAGAAGGGCCGCTGATGCTGGTCGACGGGGGCATCGGGTCGGACCTGGCCAAGGCTGCCGACCAGGCGAAGCTCCAGGAAGACCTCGGGTTCGACGGGCTGTGGGCGGCCGAGACCAACCACGACCCGTTCCTCGCGCTCACGCTGGCGGCGGAGCACACCGAGCGCATCGAGCTGGGCACCGGCATCGCGGTGGCGTTCGCCCGCTCGCCCATGACCCTCGCCCAGACCGCCTACAACCTGAACGCGTTCGCCGAGGGCCGGTTCCTGCTCGGGCTCGGGTCGCAGATCAAGGCCCACATCACCCGGCGGTTCTCTATGCCGTGGTCGCACCCGGCCGCCCGCATGCGGGAGTTCGTCCAGGCCATGCAGGCCATCTGGGCCTCCTGGGAGGACGGCACCAAGCTGGACTTCCGCGGCGACTTCTACGAGCACACCCTGATGACGCCGTTCTTCAACCCCGGCGCCAACGAGTTCGGCGCTCCACGGGTGTTCCTCGCCGCCGTCGGCGAGCTCATGACCAAGGTCGTCGGCGAGGTGTGCGACGGCATGCTCTGCCACGGGTTCACCACCGAGTCGTACCTGCGGGAGGTCACCCTGCGGGCGCTCGGCGAGGGTCTGGAGGCCAGCGGACGCGACCGCGCGGCGATCCAGCTGTCGCTGCCGGCGTTCGTGGTGACCGGCACCACCGAGGAGGAGATGGCCGCCGCGGCCCGGGGCGTGCGGGAGCAGATCGCGTTCTACGGGTCCACGCCCGCGTACCGGGGCGTGCTGGAGCACCACGGCTGGGGCGAGCTGCAGAACGAGCTCAACGCGCTGTCGAAGCAGGGCGAGTGGAAGCAGATGGGCACCCTGATCGACGACGACATCCTCGGCACGTTCGCCGTGGTGGCCGAGCCGCAGCACGTGGGCGACGAGCTCCTGGCCCGCTACGGCGACCTGGTCGACCGCATCAGCTTCTACGCGCCGTACGCCGCCTCGGCCGGTGCGTTCTCTCCGGCCATCGAGCGCCTGCGGCAGGGCTGAGGGGAGGCCCCGTCAGGGGTCGACCGTGTCCAGCACGGCGAGGATGTCGTCGCCGTAGCGGTCCAGCTTGGTGGGACCGATGCCGTCGCAGGCCAGGAGGGCGGCGGCGTCGCCCGGCTGGGCCAGCGCGATGCCCCGGAGGTGGGCGTCGCTCAGCACCACGTACGGCGGGACCGAATCCGACTTGGCCCGCTTGGTGCGCCAGGCCCGCAGCGCCGCCTCGACCTGGGCGGCCGTGCCCCACAGCTCGACAGGTGCGGCCAGCGGCGCGGTGCGGCCGTCGTGGTCGACCCGCTCGCCGAAGCGCACCGTGAGCGTCCCGCCGCCCACCAGGGCGATCTGGGCCGATCGGCCGTCGACCTTCTCCACCGTGCCCTCGTAGCCGCCCAGGACCTTGAGAGTCCGGCCCCGCTCCGCGGTGATGCCCTCTGCCGCGGCCGACCGAGCCGCCTTGCCCTTCACGGCCGGGCCCTGCTTGAAGAGCGGTTCCACGCCGCCCCGCTGGGCCGGCTCGGGCCGCTCCGGACGGACCGGCGCGGTGCCGGCCAGCTCGGCGAGGAACGGGGACCGGCGGCT